>JAEUHQ010000028.1 GCA_016794565.1 Planctomycetota bacterium
TTGGCAGTACGCGCGAGCGTGGCTGTTCCGGGCGCTCGTCGAGTAGCGTTCGCCGCGCGCAGAAATCTTGGCCGGTCCCGGCGTGTCATGGCGCGCTGACCCGCGAGGTGACCCATGGAACGACCGGATCGGACCAAAGACGTCTTCATCGCGGGCTTGTCGATCGCTGCTGGCGAACGGCGCACCTGGCTGGCGCAACAGTGTGCCGGCGACGAGGCGCTGCTCGCGCGCGTGTTGGAACTATTCGCCGCGCACGACAACGCTGGCAGCTTCCTCGCCGAACCCGGCGACGTCGTTCGTCGCGTTGTCGCAGCGACCGTCGACGGCTCGCGTGAGAAAGCCGGCGAGACGATCGGCGCCTACAAGCTGCTCGAGAACATCGGCGAAGGCGGTTTCGGCACGGTGTGGATGGCGGAACAGCGCGAACCCGTGCGGCGGCTCGTGGCCCTGAAGGTGCTGAAGGCGGGCATGGACAGCGCGCAGGTCGTCGCTCGCTTCGAGCAGGAACGGCAGGCGCTCGCGCTGATGACGCATCCGAACATCGCGCAGGTCTTCGACGCGGGCACGACGCCGCGCGGGCTGCCGTTCTTCGTGATGGAGCTCGTGAAGGGCGTGCCGGTGACGGACTACTGCGCCCGCGAGAAGTTGCCGATCCGCGCGCGGCTCGACCTGTTCGTGCAGGTGTGTCGCGCCGTGCAGCACGCGCACGGGAAGGGGCTCATCCACCGCGACATCAAGCCGCGCAACGTCTTGGTGGCGACGGCCGACGGGAAGCCGCTCGCGAAGGTGATCGACTTCGGCATCGCGAAGGCGACGGCGGCGCGACTGACGGACAAGACCCTGTTCACCGAGCACCGCGCGATGGTGGGGACGCTCGAATACATGAGTCCGGAGCAGGCGCAGGGGCTGCTCGACGTCGACACGCGCAGCGACGTGTACTCGCTCGGCGCGTTGTTGTACGAGCTGCTGACGGGGAGCACGCCGTTCGACGCGAAGGAGCTGGTCGAGGCCGGTTATGCGGAGATCCTGAGGATCCTGCGCGACGTCGAGCCGCAGCGGCCGAGCGTGAGAGTCAGTACGAAGGGCGCGGCCGGCTGGGTCGGTGGCGCGGCGGTGACGTCGCAGCGGGACGGCAAAGAACTGTTCGGTGTGCTCCGCGGTGAACTCGACTGGGTCGTCATGAAGGCCTTGGAGAAGGACCGTGGGCGAAGATACGCGTCCGCGGACGGTCTCGCGGAAGATGTGGAACGGTACCTCGCCGGCGATCCGGTCCGCGCCGTTCCGCCGAGCATCGGCTATCGCATCCGCAAGTTCGTGCGGCGGAACAAGGCAGTGGTCGGGAGCTCCGCCGCGATCCTGCTCACGGTCTTCGTGGCGGTGGTCTTGATCGTTGCCACGGAACAACGTGTTGCTGGCAATGCCCGTGCAAGGCAGATTCTGGCGGAACTCGCCGATCAGGTGACCACGCAGGTCAAGTTGACCAAGGGCATCGGGAGCGGAGAACAGATCGGGCAGTCGATCGCACAGTTCCGTTACTCGGAGGACGCCGAAGGCGACCGCACGATGGTGAACTCCGCGATCGGTTTCCTCCAGGGTGCGCTGGAAACGCGGATCGATCAGATCGAGGCCCAGCGAGATGTCGAGCGCATCCGGTCGTACGCGTCGCGCCTGAACGCCTCACTCGCCTATCTGGCTGCGGATCTGCCGGCCTTGGCCCGGCATTCGTTGGACCAGTGTCCGGACGCCCTTCTCGGTTGGGAGTCTCGCCATGCGAGCGCCGCTGGCCTGGATGGAAAGAGGCTCTTGTCGAACAAGTGCGAGTGTTGGGAGATTTGCGGCGACCGTGAGCGGCTCGCGTACTGGGATGGGGCGAGTGTGAGCGTGGTCCGCCTCGGGACCTGGCGGGAAGAGGGTTCCGTGTCGTTCGCCGGTGACTCACGCGGCGTCCGGCTGCATTTCCCGTCTCTGCATCGACTCGTCATCGAGAAGGATGGTTGCTACACGATCATCGACCCGATCGAGGGCTCCGTTCGCCCGGGCATGGATCGCGCCGCAAGAGCTGGCGATTCGACCGTAGGCCACGATCGGGAAGTCACGCGCGTCGCAACTGGCAATCCAAGACGTGTGTCGGTCTGGGACGTCGAATCGGGAGCCCTTCTCGGCGCGTTTGAGAGTGAATGGTCGACGAGCTGGGAATTCTCGTCCGATGGTCGGTTCCTCGTGTGTGTCGGGCGCGAAGATCGGAACCCGCGGTCAACGGTGTGGCGGGTGACCGACGGCCTGCGAGTCGCCGAGACGAAGGGGGCGCTGGTCTTGAACCCGTTCGGGCATCGGTCCGTGTCGACCACTGGTGAAGTGGTGGACCTCGAATCCGGTTCGATCGTCCAGGTTCCGGCGCTCGCTGCCCGAGACTTTCACTACATCGGCGCGGATCTGGTCATCAAGAACGCACTCACTGGCTCGCCACCGGAAGTGCGGAGTCTCTCCGAAGGGCGCGAGATTCCGTTGCGTGGGACCACCGTTTCTCCTGATGCCGTGGAATTCGTCACGCCAGACCTCGGTCGTCGCGTTCTTCCCGACTATTGGGGCGAAGGTTACATCGTGAGCTGCACTGCGACGGGCGAGCCACTCCCCCTGTTGCCATGGTCCGAGCTCGAGATGTCCGGGGATGGCAAGTGGTTCGTGGGCCGTCTCGGCAGCTACGCGCCACTCATTGCTCTTCCGGCGCGTCCCGCCGGTCGTGCGGTCGTGACTCACCATCCGGTGCTGGCACTTGCCAACGCGCCGAGTGCCGTTGGACCGCGGACCATGGCGCGCTCACGCTCGAAGAGCCGCCTGTTCGACGAGTACACCGGTGGATCCACGGAGACCGAGGCACCGGAAGCCGATGTCGCGGTGGGCAGCCAGGACGGCACGCGGCTGCTCGTGCGCACCAGCCGTGATCTCTTCGTCGTCGATGCAGCCACCTCACAACCGATCGCCGTGCTTTCCACGGACGCCGCGAACACCCTGGCGATCGCGCTGAATCACGACGGTTCCATCGCCGTCGCGTGCGATGCCGAGGGCATTCACTGGTGGAACCTCGCCGTGCCCGGCGAGAGCAAGCGGATCGCCTTCGATGCGCCGTTGAACGCGACTCCATTCATCGCAGTCCACGGCACTGCGATCGCTGTCTCTGCAGGCGACACCGTCCGCCTGTTTTCTAGCGACACGGGTCGCTTGTCGAAGCGGCGAACCCTGGAAGGCGAGTCGATCACTTGCAGCTCTTTCCAGCCCGATGGCGCGCGCCTCTTCGTCGGCACCGCATCGGGCCGACTCCACGTGCTCGCGGTGCCCGATCTCTGGACCACCGTCGAGATGACCGGGCACGTCGGTTCGATAACCGCCACAGCTGCCACGTCGGACGGAGGTCGTGTGTTCACCGCTGGCGTGGACGGCACGGTGCGCGTTTGGCACTCGCGCCCTCCCGAGATGCCTGGCGCGTCGACGACCCCCGCAATCGAACTGCTCTCCCTCTCCGACCCCGAGATCACGGGCAAACCCACGTGCCTGCTCTTCCCGCCCGACGGCGAACGCCTCATCTGCGGGTACGACGACGGTTCGATTCGGGTGTGGGACTCCGTTCCATGGAGCGAGCGCGTGGATCGCCGCAATGCCGCGGTCGGCTGGCCCGTGCAGAAGAAGTAGAGGCGCGGCCCGACACCGCGCGCTTGACCGCCGCCAGCTCGCCCCGCTATCCAACCTGCGATGGACCTCGTCGAGGTGCACTTCGCCGCTGCGAACAAGACCGTGTTCGTGCAGCCCGGCACGACGCTGCTCGCCGCCGCTACGCTCGCCGGCGTCGACTGGCCCACTGGTTGCACCCGCGGCATGTGCGGCACGGACGCGGCGACCGTCGTGACGTCGGCCCCTGACGCGCTCGACGCGCCCGCCGAACCCGAACGCGGCACGCTCGATCGCATGGGGCTTCCGACCGGTTGCCGCCTGCTCTGCTCGGCGCGCGTTCGTCGCGGCGCGGTCGCCGTGCAAGGCGACGCGGTCGGCTGAAACTCCGCCCACTTGCCGCTTGTGCCGTCCTCCCGCCGCCGGCACTGTTCGCGCCGTGGACGCCACTCTGCCTGGCAACGAAGGCCGTGGACGCAGCAACCCGTTGCGGGAGGGCATCGGCTTCTTCGGCCGCTTCCTGCGCAATCCGGCCTCCGTGGGCGCTGTTCTGCCGAGCTCGCGCTACCTCTCGCGCGCGCTCGTCGGCCATCTCGATCTCGCCCCTGGCGAACTGATCGTCGAGTTCGGACCGGGCACCGGGCCCGCGACGGCGATCGTCGCCGAACGGCTGCCGCCGCACGCGAACTACCTCGGCATCGAACTCGACGAGCGGTTCCACGGCATCCTGACCCGGCGCTTCCCGCGACTCGCGTTCCACCGCGGCTCGGCCGCGGACGTTCGCGAGATCCTGGCCGAGCACGGTCTCCCGCGGCCGCGGCGCGTGATGTCCGGTCTGCCTTTCGCGACACTGCCGCCGGCCGTCCAGGACTCGGTGATCGACGGGATCGTCTGGGCTCTGCGCGGGCACGACGGCGACTTCCGCACTTTCCAGTACGTGCACGCCTACGGAATGCGCGCAGCGCGGCGGTTCCGCCGGCTGATGCAGGAGCGTTTCACCGGCTTCGAGCGGATCGGGCCGATCATGCGCAACGTGCCGCCGGCGTACGTGCTGCGCTACTGGGGCGCGAAGTAGCCAACGTCGCGACGCGGCGGCACGTGCCGTGCGCCGCGTGGGTGCGGTCGGTCGACTTCGTCTCGTGAGTCCGATGGGATCGTTGCATCCGCACCGCAGCCTCCGCGCGAGCAAGGGCTTCCCCGCATTCGACTCGCGTGCGCAACCCGGGTCCGTCCGATATCGTCGCCGGGCCCGCCCCGGGGCGGCTGTTCCCGTGTGCGACAGCCGTTGGTTCGCGACTCCGACATGACAGACGAGGTTCAAGGCTGGGGCAAGATCGCCATCGTCGGCCGCGCCGGACGCTTCTCCGGCGTGCGCGACGTGCGGCAGTTCTGGTCCATGCTCGCCGACGGGCGTGTCGCCGCGACACGTCTCACGGACGAGGAGCTGCTGGCTCGCGGCGTGAGCCGCAAGGCGTTGGCGGACCCGAACTACGTGCGGTCCGCGAACGTGCTGCCCGACCTCGACCGGTTCGACGCGGGGTTCTTCGGCTTCTCGCCCCGCGAGGCCGCGATCCTCGACCCTCAGCACCGGCACTTCCTCGAGTGCGCCTGGGAGGCGTTCGAGGACGCGGGCCATGTGCCCCAGGATTTCCCGGGCCGGGTCGGCGTGTTCGCCGGCTGCGGCATGGGCGCCTACTTCATCTTCAACCTGCTGTCGAACCCGCAGCTCGTCGAAGAGGTGGGCCTCTTCCTGCTGCGCCACACCGGCAACGACAAGGACTTCCTGCCGACGCGCCTGTCTTACTTGCTCAACCTGACGGGCCCCTCGGTCGCCATCCAGACGGCGTGCTCGACCGGCCTCGTCGCCGTGCACTCGGCGGTCAGCTCGCTCCTCTCGATGGAGTGCGACATGGCGATCGCCGGCGGCGTGACGATCGAGCTGCCGCACGGCGTCGGCTACCACTACACGCCGGGCGAGATCCTGTCGCCCGACGGCTACTGCCGTGCGTTCGACGACCAGAGCCAGGGCACGGTGTTCGGCTCGGGCGTGGGGCTCGTCGTGCTGCGCAGGCTGCAGGACGCGATCGCGGACGGCGACGACATCAAGGCCGTCATCATCGGCTCCGCGATCAACAACGACGGTACCAGCAAGGCGGGCTATCTCGCACCGTCCGTCGACGGTCAGGCCGCCGCGGCCGCGGAGGCGCTGACGCTCTCCGGCGTCCCCGCGGAGTCGGTCAGCTATCTCGAGGCGCACGGCACCGGCACACCGATCGGCGACCCGATCGAGCTGACCGCGATGACGCAGGTGTACGGCGGCGGCAAGAAGCAGTTCTGCGGCATCGGATCGGTGAAGACGAACATCGGTCACCTCGACACCGCCGCGGGTGCAGCGAGCCTCATCAAGGTCGTCGAGGCGCTGCGCCGGGAACAGATTCCGCCGAGCCTCAACTACAAGACGCCGAACAGCCGCTTCGACCTGCGCAACAGCCCTTTCTTCGTCGTCGACAAGGCGAGGCCGTGGCCGCGCGGATCGTCGCCGCGGCGCGCCGGCATCAACTCGCTCGGCGTCGGCGGCACGAACGCACACGCGATCGTCGAGGAGGCGCCGCCGCGCGCGCCCGCGGTCGCCGACGGCCCGTGGCGGATCCTGCCGTTCTCGGCCCGCACGCGCGCGTCGCTCGCCGGCGCGAAGACGAAGTGGAAGGAGTTTCTCGCCGAGGAGTCGCCGGCGATCGCCGACGTCGCGCACACGCTCCGCCACGGCCGCCGCACGTTCGACGAGCGTCTCGCCGTGGTCGCGCGCAACGCCGCGGATCTGCGGGCCGCGTTCGACGGCAAGGCGCCGGTGCTCGTGCACGAGGGCAGTGCCGGCACGAAGCCGCCGGAGATCGTGTTCCTGTTCCCGGGCGCCGGCGGCCAGCATCCCGGTGCCGGCGTCGACCTGCTGCGCGAGCAGCCGGCCTTCGCGGCGGCAGTCGAAGCATGCTTCGCCGCGATGCCGAAGGACGCGCCCGCGGATCTGCGGGCGGTGATGTTCGAGCGGCCGTTCGATGACACGGACGCGCGCGACAAGCTGTCGCGGTCGACGTACGCGATCCCGGCGCTGTTCGTGCTGCAGTACGCGTGGGCGAAGTGGTGGGAGGCGCAGGGCATCCGCCCCGCGCTGATCTTCGCGCACAGTGTCGGCGAGTACGCCGGTGCGGTGATCGCCGGCGTGATGCAGCTCGCCGACGCACTGCGCATCGTCGCCGTGCGCGGCCGCGTGATCGACGATGCGCCCGCCGGCGCGATGACGACCGTGCCGCTGCCCGAGACGAAGGTGCGCGAGCTGATCGGCGATTCGCTCGACGTCGCCGCGCTCAACGCGCCGGAGGTCAGCGTCGTCACGGGCGGGCTCGCCGCGATCGAAGCGCTCGAATCGCGCCTTCTCGGCACCGAGCACGAGTGCAAGCGCATCCGCGTCGCCAGCGCCGGGCACAGCCGTCTGCTCGACGGCCAGCTCGAACGTTTCCGCGCCGCGTTCGCGGGCGTGACCTTCTCGGCGCCGAAGATCCCGATGGTGTCGTCGCTGCGCGGCGACATGGGCCAGGGCGACGACTTCGTCACCGCGGACTACTGGGTGCGTCACCTGCGCAACACGGTGCGGTTCACGCAGGCCGCTTCCAAGGTGTTCGAACAGGCCGACCGCCTCGTGCTCGAGATGGGCCCGGGTCAGACCCTGGCGCCGCTCGTCGCGATGGCGAAGGCCGCGCACCCGCCGCGCGCGATCGTCTCGTCGGCGAAGAAGCCGACCGACAAGGCGAACGACGCCGCGGTCGCGCTCGCCGCGTTCGGCGGTCTGTGGACGCACGGCGTCGAGATCGACTGGACCCGCGTGCCCGTCACCGGCGGCCGCCGCGTGTCGCTGCCGACGTACGCGTTCGAGAAGCAGCGCCACTGGATCGAGCCGGGTCGCGGTGCGGTCACGGCGGCGCCCGAAGCGGACGACGGCAAGGTCGAACTGCGGCGCATCACCGACGTCGCGCAGTGGGGCGAAGCCGTCGCGTGGACGGAGACACCGGCGGTTGCGTCGGATCCGGCGAAGGGTACGTGGCTCGTGTTCGCACAGGACGACGAGACGTCGCGCGCGGTGCTCGCCGAACTGCAGCATCGCGGCGGCAAGCCCGTCGTGGTGCACTCGGGCTCCGGCTTCGCGCGCGACGGCGAACGTTTCGTCGTGCGACCCGACGCACCGTCCGATCTCGAAGCGCTGTTCGCGGCGCTCGGCACGGTGCCCGCACGCATCGTGAGCCTGTGGCCGCTCGCCGAACGCGCCAGCCGGCCCGCGACGTTCGATGCGGCGTTCGTGCTCGCACGCACACTGCAGACGCTCGATCCCGACGACGGGACGCGCGTCGTGTTCGCGGCGGCCGGCTGCGTGGCCGCAGGCGACGCGCCGGTCACGGATCCCGAGGCTGCGCTGGCGCTCGGTGTCGTCGCGGTCGCGCCCCGCGAGATCCCCGGCCTCGAGGCCGCGCTCGTCGACGTCGGGCGCGACGGCGATCTGCGCGCGATCGCGCGCCACCTCGTCGACGAAGCGGCCGCGACCGGTGCCGTGACGCCGCGCGTCGCGTGGCGCGGCGGTCGCCGGTTCGTGCCGAAGCGGTCGCACACGCCGTTCGAAGAACCGAAGGCCGTGCCGTCGCGCCTCCGCGATCGCGGCGTCTACGTGATCACCGGCGGCATGACCGGCATCGGGCGCGAACTCGCGCTCTTCCTGGCGAAGGCGTGCAAGGCCCGCGTCGCGATCGTGTCGCGTCGCGCCGGCCCGGACACGGTGCTGCAGGCCGCGATCGAGGCGGCCGGCGGTGAGGTCGCGTTCTTCGCCGCCGACGTCGCCGATCGCGCAGCGCTCGAGAAGGCGCTCGATGCGGTGCGTTCGCGCTGGCACGCGATCCACGGTTTGTTCCACGCCGCCGGCCTCGTCGACGACGCGCCGCTCGCGGCCAAGTCGCTCGAAACCGCGCACCGTGTGCTGCAGCCGAAGGTGCAGGGCGGTGCGAACCTCGCCGCGCTGCTGCCGGAGGGTTCGCTCGACCTGTTCGCGGTGTTCTCGTCGACGTCCGTGACGATCGCGCCGCCGGGGCAGACCGACTACGTCGCCGCGAACGCGTTCGTGGAGTCTCTCGCCGGTTCGCGCCGCGACGGGCTCGTGATCGCGTGGGGCGTCTGGCGCGACATCGGCATGGCCGAACGCACGTACGGCAGCGGTGCCGGCGGCGACGGTCCGCACCCGCTGCTCGGCCCGCGCGTCGACGCCGGCGGCGAGATCGCGTTCACGCGCCGCTACGATCCGGCGACGGACTGGGTGATGGCGGAGCACCAGGTCGCCGGTCACCCCGTGCTGCCGGGCACCGCGTACGTCGAACTGGCGGCCGCGGCCGCGCGTGTCGTCGCCGCGGGGGCGCCTTGCGAAGTGCACGCGCTGTCGCTCGCGCAGCCGATGATCTTCGTCGACGACCTGTCGCGGCTCGTCACCGTCCGACTGAAACCGGCTGCCCACGGCCTCGACCTCGTCGTCGAGAGCCGCGCCGGCCAGGGTGCGCCGGTGGTCGAACACGCACGCGCGCGCCTCGTCCGCACGACCGAGATCGCGAAGGACCTGCCGCCGTCGCACACGAAGACCGCGAACGTCGAACTCGCGCCGTCGCCGCGCGGCGGCAAGCCGCACCAGGCCGACCGCGTGAAGTTCGGTCCGCGCTGGCACAACGTCGGCGAACTGCGCACCGGCGCCGGCGTGGCCGAGGGCCGCTTCGCACTGCCCGCCGAGTTCGCCGGCGACCTCGCGGCGTGGAGCGTGCACCCGGCGCTGCTCGACATGGCCGCGACCGTCGGCCTGCACCTGCTCGCCGACCGCGGCGATCGGCTGGTGCACGCGCCGATCTCCGTCGATCGCATCCGCCTGTTCGCGCCGTTGCCGCGAGAGGTCACGAGCCGCGGCGTGATCGTCGCCGACACACCCGGTCGCCTCGTCGCCTTCGACGTCGTGCTGCGCGACGCCGCCGGCAATCTGGTCGCGATCCTCGAACGCTTCGCGATGCGCGCGGTCGAAGCGCAGGCTCTCGGGGGCGCCACTAGCGACGCACGCACCGGCGACGTGCTCCTCTCGCACGGCATCCGGGCGCAGGAAGCTGCGACCGTGTTCGCGCGTGTGCTCGACGGCAAGGCCGCGCACGTCGTCGTGTCGACCGTGCCGCTCGACCGGGTGCGCCTCGCGATGACCGAGGCCCGGCCGACGGCCGCGAAGAAGGCGAAGGCCGACAGCGGCGCCGCCGCGGTCGCCGACCCGCCGCAGGGACCGGTCGAGACGCGCATCGCCGCGGTCTGGGGCGAACTGCTCGGCGCGTCCGCGATCGGCCGCGACGACGACTTCTTCGCACTCGGCGGCCACTCGCTGAACGCCGTGCGCATGCTGGCGCGTGTCCGCAAGGAGCTCGGCGTCGACCTGCCGCTGGCAGCGCTGTTCGAGGGCCCGACCGTGCGCGCGATCGCGGCCCACGTCGTCGGACAGAAGCCAGAACTCGCGGCGCCGGCACCGGTCGCCGCGGCCGCGCCCGCCGCCGCGACGGCGGCTCCCGTCTCGAACGCACCGGCTTCGCGGACGATCGACACGACGGAGGCGCAGCGGGAGATCTACGCGGCCATCCTGATCGATCCGGACGCGAGCCGCGCCTACAACCTCTCGTACAGCTTCCACTTCACCGGCGCCGTCGATCGCGACGCGATGGCGCTCGCGTGCGGCCAGCTGGTCGCGCGCCACGACAGCCTGCGCTGCGGCTTCTCGCCGGACGGACTGTCGCTGGTGATCCGACGCGACGTGCCGTGGTCGATGGCGTTCGTGGATCTCGCGGACCTCGACGCCACCGCGCGCGAAGTGCGCATCGCGGAGGAGCACAAGAAGCTCGTCGAGACGCCGTTCGATCTCGCGAACGGTCCGATGTTCCGCGCGACGCTGCTGCGGAAGGGCAAGGACGCGTTCGAGCTCGTGCTCGGTTCGCACCATGTCGTCACCGATGGGTGGTCGATCGGCGTGCTGATGCGCGACCTCGTCGCGCTCTACGCAGCCGCGCGCAAGAAGGCCGCACCGAAGCTGCCGGCTCCGGCGAGCATCGCGGACTTCGTGGCCGCCGAGAAGGCCTGGCGCGAGGGGCCCGAGGCCGCCGGGCACCGCGACTTCTGGCTGCAGAAGTTCGCCGACGGCGCGCCCGCGATGGATCTGCCGGCGGACCACGCGCGGCCGCAGGTGCGAACGACGCGCGCGAAGCGTGTCGACGACGTGCTCGATCCCGCGACCGAATCCGCGGTCCGTGGCGCGGCGAAGGCGCTCGGGTCGTCGCTGCCGAACTTCGTGTTCGCCGCGTTCCAGGTCTGGCTCGCACGCGCGACCGGCAACCGCGACGTCGTCGTCGGCCTGCCGTCGTCCGGCCAGCTGTCGTACGACCTCGACGGCGTCGTCGGCCACTGCGTGAACTTCCTGCCGATCCGCTCGCGCGTCGCTGCCGAAGGCGCGTTCGCGGACCTCGTGCGCGACGTGCGCAACAACCTCGCGCAGGCGCTGGACCACCAGAACTACTCGTACGGTTCGCTCGTCCGCGACCTGCGCCTGCGCCGTGATCCGTCGCGGATCGCGCTCGTGCCGGTGATCTTCAACATCGACAACCTCACCGACATCAACGCGCTGCGGTGGGAGGGCGTGGACGCGAAGTTCACGATGAACCCGCGGCCGCACGAGCACTTCGAACTGTTCGTGAACCTGCTCGACGAGCCCGGGCGCGTCCTGCTGTCGTGGAACCACAACGCCGACCTCTACGAGTCGACGACGATCCGCGGGTACGCGGACCGCTTCCGCAAGCTGCTGCAGGGGCTGGCGGCCGCGCCGGAGACGCGCATCGGCGAGGTCGGCAAGCTGTTCTCGGGCGGCGCACTCCGGCCGGCGAGTGGCACCTTCGACGACCCGGGCGCGAAGGGTTCGCAGCTCGTCACGGATCTGTTCCGCCGCGCCGCGGCGAAGTTCGGCGCGCGGACGGCGCTGCGCTTCGGCGACGAGACGATGGACTACGCGACGCTCGACGCGCGCTCCGACGCGCTCGCTGCGCTGCTCGCCGAGAAGGGCGTGCGCTCGGGCGACCTCGTCGGGATCTCGTCGCGTCGCGCGCTCGAACTGATCGTCGCCGTGCTCGGCGCATTGAAGGCCGGCGCCGGCTACGTGCCGTTCGACACGACGCTGCCGCCCGACCGCCTGACGTTCATGGCGAAGGACACCTCGGTGAAGGTGCTGCTCGGCGAGTGCACGCCCGTCACCGACGCGGGCGTGCCGACGGTCCCGTTCGCCGGGTTCCCGCGCGACCGCCGCGCGGCGCCGGCCGCGACGATCACCGGCGAATCGATGTGCTACGTGATGTTCACGTCGGGCACGACCGGCCGGCCGAAGGGCGTCGTGCTGCCGCACCGGTCGGTGATCCGCATGCTCGTCGACACCGACTGGCTGCGCCTGTCGCCGGACACCGTCACGCTGCATTCGTCGTCGTTCGCGTTCGACACGTCGATCATCGACATCTTCGCCGCCCTGTTGCACGGCGGCACGGTCGTGATCCCGCCGGACGGCGCGCTGTCGCTGCACCAGCTCGCCGATGCGATCCAGAGCCACGGCGTCAACACGCTGTGGCTCACGTCGGGTCTGTTCCACGCGATCGCCGACATGCGACCGAACGTGTTCGCCAGGGTCGACCAGGTGATCGTCGGCGGCGACATCGTGTCGCCCGTGCAGTGCGAGAAGGTGATGAACGCGTGCCCGAACGTCACCGTGATCAACGGGTACGGCCCGACCGAGAGCAACGTCACGAACTCGCACGTCATCACGCGCGCCGACATCGCTTCGGGCCATGCCCTGCCCATCGGCCGCGCGATCCCCGGCACGCAGATCTGGATCGTCGACGACAAGTTGAACCCGGTGGAGGCGGGCGTGCAGGGTGAACTCTGCATCAGCGGCCGCGGCCTCGCCCTCGGGTACTTCAACCGCACGGAGCTGACGGCGGAGAAGTTCGTGCAGGCGCCGTGGGATCCGTCGCTGAAGATCTACCGCTCCGGCGACCTCGCGATGGATCCGGGCGACGGCGTGATCCGCTTCTTCGGGCGCATGGACGGCCAGGTGAAGATCCGCGGCTTCCGCATCGAGCTCGGTGAGGTCGAGGCCGTGCTCGAGAGCCACGACGCGATCCGCCAGGCGGTCGTGATCGCGGTCGTGCCGCCGGGCCAGACCGACAAAGTGCTCGGCGCGTACATCGTCCCGGAGGGCCAGGCGCCCGAACGCCGCGCGCTCGACGTCTGGTTGAAGGAGCGCCTGCCCGACTACGCGCGGCCGCTGCTCTACAAGTCGCTCACCTCGATCCCGTTGAACCACAACGGCAAGGTCGACCGCCGCGCGTTGCCGCCGTTCGGCAGCGACGACCTCGCGACCGGCGACACCGCACCCGAGGGCCCCACGGAGACGAAGGTCGCGGCGATCTGGTGCGCGCTGCTCGGCGTGAAGTCGGTCGGCGCCGAAGCGAACTTCTTCGAGCTGGGCGGTCACTCGCTGCTCGCGGTCCGGCTGTTCGACTCGGTGCACAAGCAGTTCGGCATCGAGATGCCGATCTCGACGCTGTTCAAGAACCCGACCGTGCGCACGCTCGCCGCGACGATCGAGACGGCGACGACGGTGCCGGCGACGACGTTCCGCGCCGATGAGGACTGGGACACGTCGGTCGTCATCAACCCCGGGCGCGTCGCGCCTAACGCTGCCGGCGACCACCGGGTGCTCTTCGTCGTCGGCGGTGTCGGCGGCAACGTCAACAACCTGTACGAGCTCGGACAGGCACTCGCGGAGCGGCGGCCGCTGATCGGCTTCCAGACCCGCGGCATCCTCGGCCACGCGCCGCGGGCGACGATCGAGGAGATGGCGTCGGAGCACATCCGCTACATGCGTCGCCACCAGCCGCGCGGGCCGTACCTGCTCGCCGGCTACTCCGGTGGCGCGCTGACGGCGTACGAGATGGCGCGCCAGCTCACGGCGGCGGGTGAGGAGGTCAGCGAGCTCTTCATCTTCGACACGTTCGCGCCGAACTTCGCGAAGGACTTCCGGCCGAAGGTGAAGCAGACGCTCGGCCAGCGCATGAAGAGCGAACTGGACCTGCTCCGCGACGAGGGCGTCGGGCTCCTGTTCGAGCGCACGGCCGCGTTCCTGTCGAACAAGCTGATGCGCGGACCCGTGCTGAAGCTCGCGCAGCGGTTCCGACCCGAGCGTGCGCGCACGATCGAGGTCGAACGAGCGTGGCGCACTGCGGCGGTCCGCTACATGGGCGGTCCGTACGCCGGCACGGTGACGCTGCTGCAGACCGAGCAGCGAGCGCTGCGGGTGCGGCTCGCCTACGAGCTCGATCCGACGCTCGGTTGGGCTTCGCTCCTCGCGAAGGGCAACCTCCGGCGCGCGCACGTGCCGGGCGACCACTTGCGCATGCTGCACGGCCAGAACGTGCTCGCGGTCGTCGCCGTCATCGAGGAGCGCCTGCGCGAACTCGGTTCGCCGCCGCCGACGCGTGTGCCAGCCGGCGCGCGCAGCTGACGTCGGCGGAACGCATCAGCGCGGCGGCGGCGTCGGATGCCACCGGCGGTCCGTCCTCGACCGCATCAGCGATGCAGCGAGTCGACGAACTTCGCGACTTCGTCGATCGCGCCGTGCTCGTGCAGGTCGCTGTGACCGCCCTTCGGGAACGACACGAAGCGCTTCTCGCCGGGAACGGCGTCGTACAGGAAGTGCGCCCATGCGATCGCGATCGTGTCGTCGAGTTCGCCGTGGAGGAACAGCTTCGGGATCGCGACCCCCGCCAGCTTGTCGATCACGTCGTGCCGCTCGCGCCACATCAGGGCGCACATCGGCAGGCCGCGCAGGCGCTTGCTGTACCACCGGCAGCACCGGTCGAACGACGCCTCGAGCACGAGACCTGCCGCGGGGCGGTCCGCCGCGAGCCCCGACGCGACGGACGAGCCGAGGCTGAAACCGTGCAGCACGCGCCGGTTCGCCGGGATCGTGGTGCCGAGCAGCGTGTCGAGCTGGTCGTAGAGCGCCCGCGCGTCGCGTGCGAACGCCACTTCCAGCGGTTCGCCGCCCTCACCCGACGAGCCGCGGTAGACGAGCATCGCGAGGCCGCAGCCGCGATCGACGAGCGGCTTCAGGCGCGCGGCCGACGCGCCGACACTGGCGAAGTTGCCGTGGAACGCGAGCAGCACGGGGCGGTCGTCGCGCGGCGGTGCGATCCACGCGCTCGCTTCGAACCCGTCCTCCGAACGGAAGTGTACGACGCGCACCGTCGTGAAGCCGAACTGCGCCGGCTCGGCGCGCGTCTGGTCGAACTTGTAGATGCCCCAGTTCTGGAAGGCCCAGACGATCGCGAAGAGGCCGGCGACCGCGAGCAGCACGAGCGCGATCAGGACCTTGAGCAGCAGCACGAGTCGTCGTCTCGGACGGGGGGCGGTGGCGGGGGTCACGAGCGGCCGCCGTCGGGCGAACGTTCGCGCGTGGGATTCTGCGCGTAGGAGGACGACTGGCCGCGCGGGATCGACAGGCTCTGCCACCGGTCGCCGGCGAACGTGCGCGCGAGCTGCACGATCTGGCCGGTGTGGTAGGCGACGTGCGCGATCGAGCGCAGCAGCGCGTCCAGCACCGTGAGCGGCTGGTTGCGGATCGTCACGGTCTTCGCCATCGCGCCTTCGCCGGCGTCGTCGACGTCGGCGAGCGCCCGGTCGACGATGGCCCACGCGGCGTGCCACTCGGACAGCAGGAGCGAGCGTTCCATGCGCGGCTCGTCGAACTCACCCTCGCGGTCCCGCCACGGCTTCTCGCCGTCGGTGGTCAGGAAATCGGTGAAGCGCGAGCGCAGGTTGCCGATCAGGTGCGCCATCGTGATCGCGATCGAGTTGCTCTCGGGCGACGGACGGGTGTCGAGGTCGGCGTCGGGAACCTGCGCGATCGCGAGTTCGACGAGTCGCCGGTAGCGCTGGTACTCGGTACGGATCGACGGGAGTGCGTCCATGGCGGCGGCGATGCTACATCGGCGGCAGCGAACGTCGCGCCCGCCGTTCGTCTTCGAGCGCGTCAGCGCGCGCGGTGAGGCGGTCGAGCTTGTCCTCGAGCACACGCAGGCGGTCCTGCATCGTGCGCGCGTGATGGAACGCCGCGAGCGCGACCCACGACAGTCCGAGCACGAACGCGAGGATGCCGATCGTCGGCGACGACCAGTGCGGCAGGTATTTCGTCGCGAGCTGTTCGAGGAACATCGCGCCGATCAGCAGCGCGGCCATGCGCAGATGGAACGCCGTGTCGTTCGGGAACCGCATCGGCGCAGTGTCGCGAGTTGACCGGTGTATGGCGAGCACCGACCTGGCGCGGGGCGCCTACGACCCTTGCTAGTACGCGCTCAGACAGGAGAGTTGCACGCATGCATGGCGCAGCGGACGACCTTCCTGGTGGGCGCAGCGGGTCGTGGATGTCGGTCACGATCGCCTTGTTGTCCATGCTTGTCGCTTGCCGACATGCTCCGTTGCTGCCTCCTACCCCGGCGGATTCCGTAGTCGACAGAACTCTGTCACGTCAGGCCGACCGGGCGATTGAGATCGTGATCGGCGACGAGCTGCGCGGGGCGCAAGCGCCGGGTCAGCTCTCGGGTCAACCTCCGTTGCGGTTGCCTTCCTGAAGATGCGGCTCGAGTATGCGAACACCGGGCTCCGCGGCAAGGCTGACAGGTGCCTAGTTTGGGTGTGTGCGGTGGACTCTGCGGAGCCCGAAGCCACGTTCTTCCGCCGCGCCCTCCAAGACTGGAGGGCGCGTCCATGGTCCTCGCGGGAACTCGAAGCGCCGAGTTCGACAGAGATCCAGGACGGGTTGGAAGACCGCGTGCTCTTGGCACGGGTCATGGCGCGCCAAGGGCCCTCCGCTTGGTCGGAGGATGTGCTGGAAGCACTGTCTCGGAGATGGGTGCTCGTACTCGATCAGGACTGCGATTTCCTGTGGCGGGCGACAACCTCGTTCTGGAACGCTCCCGTGGTCGGGGCGAGTGAACTGCGGCAGCAAGCGATCACTTGGCGCAGAGCGACGGACGCTCTGCAGATCGAGTTCGCTATTGGCACGACCTCCTTTTCAGTGCCCGTCATGTCTCCGATTGGGTTCCAGCTTGGCCCCCCGCTTGCGGACATCCTCAAGATGTGGGTGAGCGGAGACCTGTGATCGGCATGGTGGTTCGTAACTGAGTCGTCGGGTCGGCCTGACTAGTCGGTGGAGCCCGCCGCCGCGGCTCGGCATACTCCTCCGCCCGAAGCGCGAGCCCTCCATGTCCGAGCAGAAGCAGACGTACGACCCCGCGGCGATCGAACCGAAGTGGCAGCGGTTCTGGAGCGAGCGGAAGGTCTTCCAGGCGAAGAACCC
>JAEUHQ010000030.1 GCA_016794565.1 Planctomycetota bacterium
GACGCTCGGTGGTCGCACCAGCAGGTCGAACGGATTGGCCCGCCTCCCTTCGTCGGCGAGTGCCGCCGCCGCGATCCGCGTGAACGAGTCGATCGTGCGCAGGTGATGGGCGAAATCGCGGTACGAGAGGTGCTCGATGCCCTCGTCGAGGCGCACGGCCGTGACGTCCGCGTCCAGCTCGACCCGGTCGTGGGGATTGCGGCCGCCCCATCGGGCGCGGCGACGATCGAACAACCGCACCTTGCGGTCGGGCACGAAGAGCCCGTGGCGCGACACGCGGCCCAGGTAGTGGTTGTGCCGCGGCACTTCGTACGCGGCCGCGAGCCCGCTCTGCTGCAATGCACGCACACGATCGCGCAGCGCCTCCGTGCAGCGTTCGTCCGCGTCGAGGCAGAACACGTGCGGAAAGCGCGCCTGGTCGACCGCGAACTGCTTCTGTTCGCGATGGCCGGGGAACGGCGCATTGGTGAGGACACGCGCCCCGAGTTCGGCGGCGATGCGCTGCGTGCCGTCCGTACTGCCGCTGTCGACGACCACGACCTCGTCGCAGAACGAGAGCGAACGCACACAGTCGGCGATCCGGTCCGCCTCCTGGAACGCGATCACACAGCCGCTGATCGGGACGGGCGTCCGTTCAGCCGTCACTCGCGGCCTCCGAAGCACCATCCGCGGAACGCATGCGGGCCTCGATCCGCTCGAGCGACGTCTGGATGTCGAGCAAACGACGCCCCCATTCCTGCAGGCGGCCGTCCTGTTCGACCGCGGACGCCGCTGCACGCATCACGCGATGCCGCTCGTCCGCGGTGACGCCGAGCTTCTCGTGCAGCAGGTACTGGTTGCTGTAGCCGAGCACCTGGTTCCACCGCAGCAGTTCGATGATCTGCGCGAGCAGTTCGCACAACTGCAGCTCGGCGTCGTTGAGGCCGAGCGCGTTCGCCTTCTGCTTCCTGCGGCGGTTCTTGCTCACGCGACGACGCGCGGCGCGTCAGGCCTTCGCGAGGTTCTGGTTGGCGAAGTCCCAGTTCACGAGGCTGTCCAGGAACGTCTTGATGTAGTCGGGCCGACGGTTCTGGAAGTCGAGGTAGTACGCGTGCTCCCAGACGTCCATCGTGAGCAGCGGCGTGCAGCCGGCGACCGTCAACGGCGTCTCGGCGTTCGGTGTCTTCGCCACTTCGAGTTTGCCGCCCTTCAGGACGAGCCACGCCCAACCGCTGCCGAACTGCGTCGCACCCGCCTGGCTGAACAGCTCGACGAACTTCTCGTAGCTGCCGAAGTCCGTGGTGATCTTCGTCGCGATGTTGCCGGTCGGCTTGCCGCCGCCCTTCGGCTTCATCGAGTGCCAGTAGAAGGTGTGGTTCCACACCTGCGCGGCGTTGTTGAAGATGCCCTGCTTGTCGGCCTTGCCCGCGGTCGCCTTCACGATGTCGACGAGCGACTTGCCGGCGAGGTCGGTGCCCTCGATCAGCTTGTTGCCGTTCGTGACGTAGGCCTGATGGTGCTTGCCGTGATGGATCTGCAGCGTCTGGGCGTTGATGTGCGGGGACAGCGCGTCGTGCGCATACGGAAGGGGCGGGAGTTCGATGGCCATGGTCGTCTCGGTTCTGGTGGTCCGCCGGGCCTTCCCGGCGAGGGTGCCGAAGATACGCCGTGCGGTCGCCTCCGCACGCGCAAACCTCGCCCCGAGGACGCGCCGAGCCGACGGAGCTGTGCCGCGAGGAGCGAGCCAGCGGCCGCGAGCTCGCGAGATTGATCGCCACCGCCGGCCCCGCCGCCCTAGCCTTCGGACATGCAGTCGCGCGACCACGTTCCCTCCGAGACCCTGCCGGGCCTCCGCGACCTCCTCGCGACCGTAGCCCGCCTCCGTGCACCCGACGGCTGCCCGTGGGATCGCAAGCAGACCAGCGTGACGATGGCGCCTCATCTGCTCGAAGAGGCCTTCGAAGCCGTCGATGCGCTGCGCGCGGGCAACGACGCGGCCAGCAAGGAAGAGCTCGGCGACGTGCTCGTGAACGTCGCGATGATCGGGCAGATCGCGAGCGAACGCGGCGCGTTCTCCGCCGACGACATCGCGGCGGCGGCGGCCAGCAAGCTCGTGCGGCGGCACCCGCACGTGTTCGGCGACCAGCAGGCCGCGAGCGCGGAACTCGCGTACCGCAGCTGGGAGAAGCAGAAGCTGGCCGAACGCGCGGCGTCCGCGAACGAAGCCGATCGCTCCGTGCTCGCCGGCGTGCCCAAAGCGCTACCGGGTTTGCTGCGCGCGTTCCGTATCGGCGAGAAGGCGGCGCGCGCCGGATTCGACTGGCCCGACCGCGACGGACCGCGCGCGAAGGTCACCGAAGAACTGGCCGAACTCGACGCGGCGATCGCGAGCGGCGACGCGGCGGCCGTGCAGGCCGAACTCGGCGACGTGCTGTTCAGCCTCTGCAACCTCGCGCGGCACGTGGGAGCCAATCCGGAGATGGCGCTCGGCGGCACGATCGACACGTTCCAGCGGCGCTTTGCCGCGATCGAGCGCGCCTTCGACTACCGGCTGCAGGGCCGTTCGCTCGAGGAGATGGATGCGGAATGGAACCGCGCGAAGGCGGCGGAACGCGGTTCTGCCGAATGACCGACGGCGCCGTCGGTGTTCCGACGCGGACGGCCGACGCGGGCACGGCGTACTGAGAGGCTGGAGGGTCCGCGACTGGCACGTCGACACCGGCGCCTCGACCTGCGCAATGGGCCGTAGCCCCTGTGTCCACGCGACTTGGAGGCGCGGACGAAGGCTCTCTCTGCCGCCGTGCGCACTGCCGTTCCCGCCGCGGCACGGTCCGTGCATCACGGCGGGCGGTGGAAAGAAACGCCTGGGCACGGGCCCAGAGGCAGGGATTGGGCCTCGGTGTGGGGTGGTGCCTCACCGAGGCCCGCTTTTCGTACGAGCCTCGCCAGGCCTGCGCGAGGGCGGCGCGCGGCGGCCGAAGCAGCAGCGCCGACTCGAGTTGCCCCTCGCGGCGCAGAACGTCGCTCGGAGGACACGGCTCGGCCCAGCGACCGTCGACCGACGGCGCACTAGCCTTCCGCCCCCGAGGCTCGCATGCAGAACGACCGCTGGCAACGCATCAAAGATCTGTTCGCCGAAGCGGGCGTACTCCCGCCTGACCGACGCGACGACTTCCTCCGCGGCGCTGAGCCTGACTCGGCGATCCGAGCCGAAGTGCTCGCCCTGCTCGCCGCGCACTCCCCCACCCTCGCGCCGGCAGGCAGCGGAACCGCGAGCGAAGCGAAACCCGGCGGCCGCATTCGGCCCCTACAAGCTGCTCGAGGTGATCGGCGAGGGCACCTTCGGCACCGTCTACGCCGCGGAGCAGGAATCGCCCGTTCGACGCCGCGTCGCGCTGAAGATCGTGAAGGCGGGCATGGACTCGCGCGAAGTCGTCGCGCGGTTCGAGCAAGAGCGTCAGGCGCTGGCGCTGATGGACCACCCGAACATCGCACGCGTCTTCGACGGCGGCTCGACACCGAACGGGCGGCCGTTCTTCGTGATGGAACTCGTGAAGGGTGACCCGATCACGGAGTACTGCGATCGCGAAAAGCTCACGACGGCGGAACGACTGCGGTTGTTCGTCGACGTCGGGCGCGCGGTGCAGCATGCGCACACGAAGGGTGTCATCCAGCTGGAGAATGGCGCGCGCTTCCGCGTCGACTGCAAGGTCGACGGTGGCAAACTCACCGTCGAGAAGATCACGCACACGAAATCCGCGACGAACGGTCGGCTTCGGATCATCACGAACGAAAAAGGCAACGGCACCGTGACCCCCGTCGCGTTCGCACTCGACTACACCTACCACTCCGAGATGCCGAACAAGAAGGAGACGATGCGCGGCAAGATCCGCATCACCTTCCCGAAGTGATCTGCCCGCTCACATTCGCGCCAGGTCTGCCTCGGCGGCGATGACCCCGAACGCGGTCCAGCCGTCGCTGCGCGCGAGCGCTTCGAAATCGCGCCTCGCCTGCACGAGGTCACCGGTCATCAGCGCGTGGTGTGCGAGGCCGAAGGCGAGCGCCGCGCCGGCGCTGCCCTTCGGCGGCACCACGTCCTCTCGCTGCAGCCGTCCCGCGTAGACGAGGCAGAGCTGCAGGTAGCCGCGATTGTCGACGACATCCATGTCGGGCCGGATCGTCGCCACGACCGCAGCGGCTCCCGCACGATCCCCGCGCCGCATCTTCACGCACCACAGCCAGTGCGTGACCGCGACGCGCGACTCGTCGTTGGCCACGACGGCGAGGCAATCGAGCCACGCGCGTTCGGCGAGATCGAAGTCGCCGCACAGGAACAGCGCGAGCCCGAGGTGGTAGTGCACGTTGTAGTGCAGCGAGCTGTGCGGCGGACGA
>JAEUHQ010000048.1 GCA_016794565.1 Planctomycetota bacterium
CCTGCGCTACGTTCGTGACACGAGACAGCAGCGCACGGCGCAGAGGTTCCCGGACAGCGTCGACTTGGAGCACCTGCGCGATCGAGTGAAGGCGGTCCTGGACTTTCTGGGCGGTTGCGCGGGCGAGTTCGAGTCGAACGCGGAGAGCCACCGCGAAAACGAGTAGGCGCAGTTCCGGACGCTGAGCCTATTCGTGCGCCACGCAGGAGAGGTCGGCCGATCGCACGAGGTCTTCCTCGCCCAAGTTCTCGCGCGGTTCTTGCCGCAGAAGCTGCGCATCGGCACGGGCTTCGTCTACTCCCCGCGAGGTGCGACCCGTCAGCAGGACATCATCATCTACGACTGGCAGGTCCTGCCGCTGCCCTTGCAGATCGGCGACTGCGTGGTCGTGGACGCGGATGCTGTGGCCGCGATGGTCGAGGTCAAGACGCGCATTCGGACGAGCGCCGAGCTGCGAGAAGCGATGTGCAAGGCCGCCGCGACCAAGGCGATGGGCCGCGGCAGACACGCCGTCGGCATCTATGCGTGGGAGGCATTGGGGCTCGAAACGGCGCTGGAGTGCTACTGGGCGTTCGCGCGGGAAGCGCCGAGAGGTCCACAGGGTCTTGAGTTCCCGAGCATCCCCGACTTCCTCTTCGTGCGTGGTGGCTACTTGCTGACGCCGAGCGGCACTGGCCGGATCGATACACCACCGTTCCGCGTCATGCGCCTCGGCGAGGGCAACAAGGCAGAAGGGCTCGGCATGCTGGCCCTGCTGTCGCACATGTGGCTCTACGGGATTCAGCACTACGCGCAGCGGCCGTGGTGGCTTGAGGCTTGGACCGAGAAGGAGCGACAGACACCGGAACTCTTCGAGAAGATTCCTTGGCCGGCGGACCTGCAGGCGCTCGCTGGCGAGCGGGCGGCGCGGGGGTAAGAGGCAAACCCGTGCGCAGGTCCGCTTACTGCCTCACAGGAGATGCCCTGATGCCAGCAGGCAAATCAACATTGGCTATTGCGAGCGTCGCATTCTCTTCAGCATCACTTTGAGCCGAGCAATCTCCTTGTCATCCACGATCTCATGGTAGACCTCGCTCGTCGCATAGATAAGCTTCTGGTCGAACTGTGCTTGGAGCAACCGTCCTTGTTGGTAAGACTCCACAAGTAACATCCGCGCAGTGCCCCCTGACACTTCCTCGCAGTAGTAGCGGAAGCCCAAAGCAGGGGCGTTGTAAAACCGACCTGGGCGCACAAAGAAAGTGGAGTCCCTACCTCCGTGCGGCAGCGGCGAGAACTTCAGAGATAGACCTTCCGGTGGCTCGGGGGCTAGATGCTTGTCGTATCCAGTAGCGCCAACGGATTCATCGATAGTGCGCTTCCAGTTCGCACACAGCCCCTCAAGGAATCCTACGGGTGGCGACCTTCGCCCAGGGATTGGAGAGTCCCACCAGAAGCAACCCCCTTCGGGAACATTGTCCGTGTGAAGTAGCATGTTGACGGAGCAGTAGACAAGATGGTCAACGGAACTGTGGTTCTTCGAGAGGATGCGAGAGAAAAAGAAGTGCGCCAGTTGCGGGGTCAGAAAAGTGCTCGCATCGTTGACGATGACTAGCAATCCACATGCGTCCGGCATTGCGAGGTGAGCCCGAGTCTCCTTGATCTGCTTCGCCGCCTTCTTGACTGGACCCTCGATGCGTCGTTGAAACGGCACGATCATCTCGTTGCGGATGTCATCGGGGAGAAGGTCGATCCGGATGCTCTGACGGCCAAATAGAACCCCGAGGCGTTTTCTGTGCTTGTAGTGGATCTCGCCAATTCGCTCGCTGAGGTCTCTGTCTGCGTTGATGTCCGTTTGTAACTCCTTGAGTTCTGCAATGACGTTGGCCTCGCGGAACACGTAGTCGGCGTTCTCCCAAGAGGGTGTCTCGTCCAGGATGGCGTCGATGCGCTGCCCTCCCGACAGGATCACGACCCTGTCGAATAGGGGTTCAACTGGCAGGTAGGGTCGGGGAGCAGGTTCCATGGGCACCCGTGATTCAATCGTTGTTTGGCGTTGGCCGCTCTGCGAAGACGACCTTACCCGGCAGGAATCCACTTCTCTTGATGCAACTCCTCGGAGGCTGGCGATCGCATCCGGCGGCATGCGAGGGACGGCAAGAAGTCGACGTGCGAAGGCAGTTCCCAGGTTGAGAGTCGCCTGACTTTTTCGGCTGGCTTCCTGCCGTTGGATCGATGTGTCCTGCAGTGATTCCACAGAACCTCGGTCAGCAGCCCCCCAACGAAGCCCCGGTGTCACCGGGGTCGCCGAACACGGCTCTGGCACGGGTCCGGACGAGGGCGCTCAGCTACTTGCGGGTCTCGGGCAAGGGCCAGATCGGCGGCGATGGATTCCCGCGCCAACGGACTGGCATCGCGGCTTTCGCCGAGGCCAACGCTCTCGATGTGGTCGAGGAGTTCAGGGACGAGGGGGTCTCGGGGACACTCGGGCTCGCAGAGCGACCCGGCCTGACCGCCTTGCTCGAAGCCGCGACGGCCGCCGGGATCGACACGGTCTTGGTGGAAAAGGCGGACAGACTGGCCCGCGATCTGGTCGAGAGCGAGCTACTGCTGCGCATCTTCCGCGACCACGGGATCCGCGTGATCGAGGCCGAGGCCGGCACGGACCTGACGAACGGGAGTGACGACGGGAACCCGACCGGCGTGCTCATCAGGCAGGTCCTGGCAGCGGTCGCGCAGTTCGAAAAGAGTGGCCTCGTAGCGAAGCTGCGGGCAGCCAGGGACCGAGTTCGGCGGCAGAGAGGCCGCTGCGAGGGTCCGCCGGTCTACGGCGCACGAGGAGCAGAGGCCGCGGGCCTCAAGCGCCTGCTCGAACTGGCCATCGATCCTGACGGGAAACCGCGATCGCTGGCCAAGATCGCCGCCGCCCTGAACGCCGAGCAGGTGCCGACCCGCACCGGGCGACCATGGGCGCGTTCGACGGTGCAGACCCTCCTGGCTCGGCAGCGAGCAACTTCCCGCTCACACGCTGTCACTGGGCGGTTGACTCCTTGATGCGGTCTGGCGTGTATGTCGCCATGAACACCCTCGGAGATGCACCTTGTGGGTCCTAAGCGAGTTCGGCCTGCTGTCCGTCGTGCAGGCCGGCCCTGATCCCGGTGGCCGGCCACGAGCGCCACGAAGGCTCATGGTCCGGGCGCGCGTAAGGCGTCATCTCGAACTGCTGCAGCGCGACCATCCAGGTCTCCGTCGCTACCCGATCATCCAGAGTGAACCCGGGCGCGACTACAAGTGGAGGATCATCGTGCCGCGCGCGACCTTCGCCAGGGCAGCGCCGCCGCCAGCAAGCGGTACGCGGAGCTGGTCGAAGCCTGGGAGAAGAACGGCCGGCAGCCGTTCGACCCGACGCCCGACGTGGAGCAGATGAAGCCGCTGCGCGCGGTGTTCGCGACCTGGGAGTCCTACCTCGATGCGAGCGGGCGCTACGTGAAGGCGGGCAAGCCGACGTCGCAACGCGGCATCGTTGCGCTCGCGGTCCGTGAGTTCATCGAGCGGTTCGGCGACGTGCCCGCGACGCGCTACAGCGAGCGGCACTTGCTGCAACATCGCGACGACCTCGAACGGCGTGAGCGGTTGTCGCGCAACGGGATCAACCGCAAGGTCGGGGTCCTCGTTGCAGGGCTGCGTTGGGCCTACGGCCGCGGCTTCATCGCGCGTGACGCTTGGCTCGGCACCTCGGCGATCGAGCCACTGACGCGCGCGGAAGCCGGTCACCGCGACCGCAAGCGAGTGAAGCGCGCGGTGAGCCTCGAAGAGGTCGAGAAGGTCGCTGCCTGCCTGCCCCGC
Organism: Planctomycetota bacterium; assembly: GCA_016794565.1. Classification (GTDB taxonomy): domain Bacteria; phylum Planctomycetota; class UBA1135; order UBA1135; family UBA2386; genus JAEUHQ01. The sequence goes on from JAEUHQ010000048.1 coordinate 3,823, forward strand.
GTGCCTGCCGCGATGCTGCGCCTTCAGGCGATGATGGGCTGCCGACCCGGCGAGGTGTGCGGCATGCGATGGTGCGACATCGACAAGACGCCGATCGTCGTCGACGGCATCGCGTGCTGGACGTTCAACGTCGACGGCGCGAAGGCGGAGCACCACGGCAAGGAGACGAGCTACGCGGTCCCGCCGAAGGCGCAAGCGATCCTCGATCAGTTCCCGCCGAAGTCACCGGGCGCGCCGATCTTCTCGCCCTCCGCGACGATGGCGGAGCTGCACGATCTGCGTCGAGCACAACGGCAGACCGACGAGACGAAGCAGATGCACGATCGCGACGCATCTGAAGGTCGGATGTTCAGCGACCGCTACGACGTGCCGACCTACCGACAGGCGATCGAGCGGGGCATCCGCAAGGCGAAGGTGACGCCGTTCACGCCGCACGAGGTCCGACACGGAGCGATCACGCGGGCTGCGGCCCGGTTCGGTGCGTTCGCCGCATCGGTGTTCGCGAACCACTCGAACATCGCGACGACCGAAGGCTACGTTCACGCTCCGTCGATCGAGCGCTACCGGGTCGCCGTTGGGTTGGAGGGGTTAGGAAACGGCGGCTTGCCGAAAGCGGAAGGAAACTAGGCGTTCCGGCTAGACCGACCGCCGGCAGGCGGTGGCGGGGTTTTTTGAGGGGAACGCAACTCAGTTTGCCACGGACGCTTTCGGCGAATGCTGGTCTCCTTGGTTGGGCGGATGCGTAGTTTTGAAGGTTGGAAGCCGGTAGGCTTTCAAAATCAGACTCATTTCCGAAGCCGAGCGATAAAATCCGATGGCGTGGTTCGACGGGATCGTGACGGAGGCACCGGGCGCGTTGGTTGACACGATTGCCAACGCGAAAGCCTTTTTACCATCCCCACTCCCGGTAGGAGTGGAGCTTCCTCCGGACCTCCACCGGTTGATCGCTGAAGCAAGGGCTCAGCTTGGCGTTCTCGATGGCATCGGCAGGTTATCCGCCAACCCGCTGCTGTTCGTGCAGCCCTTTCAGGTCAGCGAAGCCGCGGCTTCCAGCCGAATCGAAGGCACGAAAACTACCGACGAAGAGGCGTTGGCGAATGAGGTCACGGGAATCTCTAGCTCAGACCCGGACGCCAAAGAGGTGGACAACTACCTACGCGCTCTACGCTACGGCGTGAAGGCGATCAACGGCGGGCGTCCTCTCAGTCCGGGTCTGGTTCTGGAACTTCACAAGATGCTTCTCGACGGTGTGCGAGGCCACACCGCGACGCCTGGCAAGTATCGAGAAGGGCAGGTTTTCATCGGGAAGGCAGACATCAACTCTGCGCGGTTCGTTCCGCCCCCGGCGCTCCACGTTCTCCCGTGCATGGAGTCGCTGTACTCGTATCTGGACGCGCCTTCGCCGGATGATCCACTCGTACGCGTGGCTCTCGTGCACTACCAGTTCGAGACCATTCACCCGTTCGAAGACGGCAACGGTCGCATCGGCCGGCTCCTGGTTGCCCTTCAGACCATCAGACAAGGGCTTCAACGGTTGCCGCTGCTGTACGTGTCCGCGCGACTCGAAGCGCAGAGAGAGGAGTACTACGACCGCCTCCTCGAAGTCAGTCTTCGAAAGGACTTCATCGGGTGGATTCGCTTCTTCGTCGAAGCGATGCGTGCCAGTGCTGAAGAAACCTCAGCCAAGTTCCATGGCCTCGTCGCGACGATGAAGGGCTTCCGCGACCAGCTTCGACGGTGCTCGACAACCGGCCCCGGCCGGTTGCTGGAACGTCTTGAACAGCATCCGTTCCTGACCGTGGCGATCGCGGCGAAGCACCTGGGTGTGACCACACCCACGGCGCAAGCGGCGATCACCGAACTCGAAGAACTCGGAATCGTCAAACTGCATCAGCAGCGCATCCAGCGGGGTCCTGGCCGGCCAGCGAAGGTGTACTTCTCGCCGGCTCTTCTTCAGATTCTTCGTCCAAGCGCCGCGTCGTCGGAGCAGGCTGCTAGGTAGGAGTCCGGACACCGCACCTCCTGCATCCAGCGGGAAGTGCTGGTGCGGCAATCAGGCCACCGTCCAGCGCATAGCGGTCTCCCTTCAAAGCTCAGAGTGGCGGCACTTCTGGCTGACGGCCATCATGTTCGTCGACGGGAATCCCGCGCAGGTGGCCTTCAAGGCGAGTCCCGGCGGTCCCTGTTCGGTTCGTCGCGCATCATGGCCACGCTTCTTCGCCGCGATTCCATCGACTTGCTCTCACGTTCGCGCCGGAACATCGCGAACGCATCGAGTTGTCGGAGGCGAATCCGGTGAGCGCCGCGGAAGAAGCCGAGTGGAAGACCCGGAAGCGGCGGATCGATCCGCGGCTCGATGCGCTGGGCTGGAAGCTTGGCGAAGGCGCTGCATCGCCGACGCCGCACCGCACCGAGGAACACGAGACCGCCAACGGCCCCGCCGACTACGTGTTCTGGCACGAACGCAACATCGTCGCGGTGGTGGAGGCGAAGAAGGTCACCGTCGGTCCGCAGAACGTGCTGACGCAGGCCGAGCGTTACGCCCGCGGACTCGGCGATTCGCCGCACAACTTCCGTGGGCTGCGCGCGCCATTCCTCTACTCGACGAACGGCGAGGTGTTCTGGTTTCACGACGTGCGGCACGAACTGAATCGCTCGCGGCGGATCGCCCAGTTCCACACGCCGAGCGCGATCGCCGAAATGCTCGGACGCGATTTCGACGCCGAGTGTCAGCGAGTTGCCGCGATGCCACACGACCACCCGCGGCTGCGGCCCTACCAGAAGGACGCGAACGCCGCCGTCGAGAAGGCCATCGCCGATCGCAAGCGCAACCTGCTGGTCGCAATGGCGACTGCACGCCGTGAACGCTGAACTCCGCCATGCGCACCAATTCGGCAACGTGGTACGCCTGCCAGTCGGCGAAGAAGTCGATCCACGGCAGCACCGTGCGCTGCATGCCGTGATGGACGAACTCGGCCAACTCGCCGCCTTTCTGCATCGGATCGATCGTCTGCCGCCGCGCCTGATGCATCGTCGGCTGGTCCGCGTCATCGAGCCAGTGCATCCAGAGCTTGTGCGCCGGGCGATCGGGATCTGGGAACGGCGACGTCGCGGCCACCCATGCTCGGAGTCCCCACCGATCGCCCTCCGGGCAGCCCTCGTCGCCTTCCATCGGATGACCGGGAAAGTTGGTCCACGATTGCAGAGCGGGAATCGGAATGGCAACGCGCAATCGCGGCCGCAGCCAGCCGCGGTTGACAAGTGTGCGCAACGGCATGCTGCTGGGCAGCCGTACACCGAGCGCCTTCAGATGATTCCCGAACGGCGAAGAGTCGCTGGATTGTGGAGCGGCGAGGTAGCGGCAGTCGCCGTCGCCGGTGGAAGCTGTGAACTCGAACACTCGTAGTCTCCCCGGTGAAATCAGGCGCACGAACCAGTGCGAGTGCGGCGGGTTCGCAGCCGCCACTGCGGCCCTCGTGCACTCCTGTGTAGACCGCTCGACTACACGTCGCCGATGACCAGTTCGAGCCCGTTGCTCAGAGCGATCCCGAACGGGTTGTACCCTGGCGCGAGCACCCAGGCTTGCAGGTAGACGCGAACGCCGAGCAACGTGAGGTCGTACGGAATGGCGAGGTTGTGCTGCGCCGAGCTGAAGCTCGTCGACGCGCAGAACGACCCGATCTCCATCTCGGCGCCGTTGAGCAACGTGCACCCCGTGATGCCGAGGAAGTCGAGCGAGAGCGCTTGCTGTGTCACGCCCCACACCACCGCAGCGAAGCCGAAGGGAGCGTTACCGACGTCGGAGAGTTGCGCCTGTCCGATCATCGGGCGCGATCCAACATGAGGGCCGAACGTCACCGGCGGCGAACCACACGACGCCCCGTAGATGCCGGTTGTGGCGAGCGCTGTGCCGCGTTCCCATGTGTCGTCCAGGAAGATGCCGACGCCAGAGGGCGACCAAACTCCTCCGAAGGTCACCATTCTTCGCCGTGCGCTGTCGAACACCATGGCGTGAATCCAACGGACAGGCGGCGCGGGGCCACCGAGCTGACCCCAGGCGGCACCGTCCCACTCCCACGTGTCGTTCTCCCCGCTGCTCGGTCCACCGCTCGCGCGGCCGCCGAACAGCATCGTCTTTCCACGCGGTCCGTCGAACGCCATCGCGTGGTAGTGCCGAACTGGTGGCCCGGACGCAGCGACCTGCGCCCACGCGGCGCCATCCCACTCCCATGTGTCGCCCAGAACTCCGGTCGCCGGGCTGTAGCCACCGAACAGAACGCTCCTCCCACGCACGCTGTCGTACGCCATCGCGGCGGCGGTTCGCGGCGCCGGTCCCGCTGTCGATACCAGCGTCCACGTCGAACCGTCCCATTCCCACGTCTCGCCGAGGTAGATCGGACCGGGTGACCGTGTCGCGTTTCCACCGAACAAGACGATGCGACCGCGCTGAATGTCGAACACCATGCAGTGCGACTCGCCCGCCGTCGGGCCGCTGGTGGCGACTTGTGTCCACGTCGTGCCGTCAAACGTCCACGTGTCTCCGAACTGAGTGCCGCTCCCCTGGCCGCCAAACAGCACAACGCATCCGTGCAAGCTGTCGAACGCCATCGAGTGTCCGTAGCGCCCACTCGGCCCGCCTGACACTTGCGTCCAGCTCGCGCCGTTCCATTCCCAAGCGTCCGCGTGAATGGAGCCGGACCAGCCGCCGAACAAGACCGTGCGGTCTCTCTGGCTGTCGTACGCCATCGCGTGGCCGCTCCGCACCGAGGGGACGCTCGTCGCCGCGAGAGTCCAGCCAGCTTGTGCGCCAGCAGGCGCGACGAGGGCGATGAGAGCAAACGCAAACCGTGCAGAGGTCATTCCGCTCCTTCGATGTGACACCCGACCGCGCGTGCACCGTAGCCACGAAACAAGAAGTGCGACAGCCCGGAGTTCCAAGTTGCAAGGGGAGCAGAGCTACGTGTCGCCGATGACCAACTCGACGCCGTTGCTCATTTTCACGCCGACGGGATTGAAGCCCGCCGCGAGTGTCCAGGCTTGCAGGAACACGTGCACGCCGATGATCGTCGCATCGAAGGGGATCGCGAGCGAGTGACGTGCTGTGGTGAAGCTCGTCGACGCGCAGAAGGACCCCACCTCGATCTCCGCACCGTTGAGGAGCGTGCATCCGTTGATGCCGATGAAGTCGAGCGCGAGCGATTGGTTCGTCAGGCCCCAGGCGACGGCAGCAAAACCGAAACTCGCGTTGTCGATGTGGCAGCGCTGCGTTTGGCCGAGTAGCGGACGCGAGCCGACCACAGGTGCGAACGAGGGGAGCGGCGTACCGCATCCGGACCCGTACGGAGTCGCGGTTGCTGCGAGTCCAACGATTGGTCCGCATGGACGCACCCAGGTTTCCGCGGTCGGGACGAAGAAGCCCGTGGTTCCAGCGTAGCCACCGAACAGCAGCACCAAGCCGTGTGCGTCGTCATAGACCATCGCGTGCGAGAAGTTGGATGAAGGCGTTGCTCCTGCCGCCTGGGTCCAAGCGCTGCCGTTCCACTCCCACGTTTCGGGAAGGGGGCCGCCTCCTGAGTACCCGCCGTGCAAAACCGTTCGGTTGGTGTGGGAGACGTATGCCATCTCATGCTCGGTTCGCGGAGCTGGGCCGCTGCTGGCTGCCAGGGTCCACGTCTGCCCATCCCATTCCCAAGTGTCGCCGTACTCGACGTAGATAGAACCGGTCGAGTAGCCGGCGAACATCACCGTTCTGTGGCGCGACGAGTCGTAGACCATGGCATGCGCTGCGCGCGCTGCTGGCCCCGTGCTCGCCACCGGAATCCAACTCGCCCCGTCCCACTCCCAAGTTTCTCCCGAAAAAACAGCGCTACCGACATGCCCGCCGAAGAGGACCGTGCGACCGCGAAGTGAGTCGAAGGCCATCGCGTGGCCTTCTCGTGCCGGACCGTTGCTGCACTGCGTCCACGTGGCACCATCCCACTCCCACGTGTCCTGCAAGAAGAACGCGAGTCCGGGAAGGACAAAGACGCCGCCGAAGAGCACCGTTCGTTGACGCACGCTGTCGTAGACCATCGCGTGATTCGAGCGAGCTGACGGTCCGACCGTCGACACCTGCACCCAGGCGACGCCGTCCCACTCCCACGTGTCGTTCAGGAAAGTCCCTGTTCCCGTCGACCCCCCGAACAGCACCGCGCGATGCCGATGGCTGTCGTAGGCCATGGCATGCCCGTACCGCGCCACGGGACCTCCGGTCGGAACAATCGACCACTCCGATTGCGCCTTGGCCGGCGCCAGGGAGAGAGCGAGGGCAAGAGCGCCGCGAAGTGTCGTCGGTTTCATCGAGTGGCACCTTCCTTCCGAGCGAATGGGGAGCGTAGCGTCGTTGCCAGTGACTGCCACAACGTGATGGTTCGCAGCGAGGCGCCCCGCGAGGAGACAAGAGCGCGCTACTCCATCACCATTCCCCGATTCGATGGCGAGTCCGGGGTCGCAAAGGTGTTTCTGCGTGCCGGCCTGCATGCTTCGGTGGTCCAGTCGAAGAACGGCTCGCGAAGTGACCGAGTACGATCGGCGACCCTGAAACCGCGTCCAGCGGCGCAGTAGTGCCGACCGGCTTCATGCAGCTCTCGGCCCCTCGGTTTGCTGTACAGACTCCCTTGCGGCGACCGGACTACGGAGGGGCTGCCCGCGCGATCGAAGCAGGTGCTGGAACTCATCCGTGCTTTGGAGTCGAAGGTGAACGCGCGCATCTGGGAGATCGAGGATTCGGACGAGTTCGCCCGCGCGGTTATGGTCAAAGGAGCGAATCAGATCGCGATGGATTCCATCGAGTTCGCGGCGCGGCGCGCACGCCCGGCAGGCCGACGGTGTTTCCGATCATCGTGAATCTCGGACCGCCGCGACAGAGACCGAGTCTCTGATCTCATCACGACAGTGTGTCGCAACACGACTCGAAACGTCGTGACTCCTTGCGATGGCGTGAGAGGCGTGTAGACTTCCGCGAAGTCCCTGACTTTGAGGGGCTAGACGTAGTTTCGACGCAGACTGTGAGTGGTGCCCCTAACGACACACCGAAAGTCATGGGGTGCAGGGGGTCGGAAGTTCAAATCTTCTCGCTCCGACCATTTCTTCGCCGCGCCGCCTCACGCGCGTCCTTCGAGCATGCCCTGCCAGTAGAGCCTCGGCAGCACGTAGCGCTTCAACAGATACATGCTGCGCCGCTCCTTCGACTGGTCGAACGGGAACGTCTCGCAGAGGTTCTTGTCGTAGTCGAACTCGGCGAGGATCACTTTGCCGTAGTCGGTGACGATCGGGCACGCCGCGTAGCCGTCGTAGATCGCGGTGGGTTCGCGCCCGGCGAGCACGGCGCGCACGTTCGCGGCGGCGACCGGCGCCTGCTTGCGGATCGCCGCGCTGGTTCTGGAGGTCGGCAGACTGCTCGCGTCGCCGAGGCCGAACACCTTCGGGAACCGAACGTGCCGCAGCGTGCCCTTGTCGACGTCGAGCCAGCCGGCGCTGTTCGCCAGTTCGCTCTTCTTGACGAAGTCCGGCGCGCTCATCGGCGGCGTGACGTGCAGCATCGCATATGGCACTTCTTCGCGACGGCCAGGCTGCGCCAGATCCTCGAACACCGCGATGCGCTGCTCGGGTTTCACCGCCACGAGGCTCTTCTCGTAGTGCGGCAGGATGCCGCGGCGCTGCATCAGTTCGTCGAGCTTCCTCGCGTAGTGCGGCACCGTGAAGCTGTCCGGCTGGCCGCTGTAGAAGTGCACTTCGACGCCGGACCGGACTCCGCGGCGACGGAACGTCGATTCGGCGAGGTACATGATCTTCTGGGGGGCACCGCCGCACTTGATCGGCGTGCCCGGGTGCGTGAACAGGGCCTTGCCGCTCTGCACGCATTGGATCGCCGGCCAGGTCGAATCGACGGTGTCGTACGCGTAGTTGCTGCAGATGCCGTGGCGACCGACGTTGCCCGCGAGGCCATCGACCTTGCTCCAGTCGAGCTGGATGCCCGGGCACACCACGAGCACCCGGTACGTGAGGCGGTTCCCGCTCGCGAGGCCGACGCTGTCCGTGGCCGGATCGAAGTCGGACGCGGCGTCTTTCACCCAGTCGACGCCGGGCGGCATCACGCTCGCCTGGCTGCGCGCGGTGACTTCCTTCTTCACCACTCCGCCGCCGACCAGCGTCCACAGCGGCTGGTAGTAGTGGGTGTTCGCTGGATCGACGATCGCGATCCGGTTCGCTGGCACGTGCTTTCGCAACCGCGCCGCGACCGAGATGCCCGCGGCACCGCCGCCGACGACCACCACGTCGAACGACCTGGTCGCCGTCACGACGTGCCTCCGCTGCTCGACGACGTGCTGTTCGAGCCGCGCCGCATCACCTGGGGATTCCGGTCGGAGTCGGGGTCGAGGTCTTCCGGTTCCGGAGGGCTTTCGTGCACGGCGTCATTACCGCCCCGTCCGAACCGTTGGTCAACCGCGCCAGTGCGAGGATCGCCGCGCGGTCGGTGGGTCGTGCCGCCGAGATCCGTGGTCTCTCGGCGATCAGCGCCGCGCCTTCTTCGCGCGCGCGGCGCGCTTCCTCTGTTCGTCGGCCTTCACGACCACCGGGTTCTCCGCGCCGGGCACGAGGCGAACCTTCGCGAGGTCGAGTGCGGCGACCATGAGCGCCTCGATCTCCGCGCGGTCGAGGTCCGCGGCCTTCTTCATCACGACGTAGCGCACGAGCTTGGCGCTGCCCTGCAGCAGCTTCTTCGGATCCGCCTTCGCGAGGCGAGGGCCGCCCGTGAAGAAGAGCTTCACCTGCTCAGGGTGGAGCGCGAGCGAACACACGGCGTCGTAGCCGCGCCCGCTCGGCGAGTACGAGAGCACCAGCGAGTTCTGGTTCTCGTACAGATAGACGACCTCCGACAGACCGGGAAGTCGGGCGCGCAGCTTCGTGCGCAGCGCCTTGCCGAGCCGGGCGATCGCTGGTTCGTACCGCGCGAAGAACGCCGCGAGCTGGGTTTCGGCGCTGGTCACGGGTGAAGGCCGGGCTCGTAATTCATGCCGCGAGTGTGCCTGCCGCATGCGACCAGGTCCACGGCTCGATGGCCCCGGCGTCGCCAACCCGGCTCGGGCAGAACGCCGCGCGGCGCGCTGTTCGAGCGCCCTCCTCACCTACACGCCGCTCGACGCGAACGTATGGTGCGACCACGCGACGAAGCCGGTTGCGCGGCGTGCGGACGCCCAGGCTTCGTGTTCCCACGTCACTCTCGAAGTTCCCGTCATGCACACCGGCCTCCTCGTTTCCGTTCCCCTGCTCGCGGCGCTGTTCGCCGGCGCGTTGCAGGATCCTCAGAAGCCCACGCCGCCCGACGAACTCGTCGTCGGCAAGATGGACCCCGCGCTGCTGAAGAAGATGGAGTGGGTCTGCGGCACCTGGGTGCAGCAGAAGGGCAAGACGACGATCGAGGAACACTGGCGGCCGCTGCAGGGCACGACGATCCTCGGCACGTCGCACACGTTCACCGCCGAGAAGTCGAGCTTCTTCGAGTTCCTGCGCATCGCCCACCGCGCGGGTTCGATCTCCTACGTCGCGATGCCCGGCGGCGCGCCGCCGACGCTGTTCCGGCTGGTGAAACTCGAGGACGGTCTGATGGTCTTCGAGAACGCGGAGCACGACCACCCGCAGCGCATCCGCTACGAACGCACCAAGGACGGCCTGACCGCGACGATCAGCCAGCTCGACGGCAGCCGCGCGACGGCGTTCGAGTTCAAGAAGAAGGACTGAGCTGCGCGGAGCGGCTCGCCGCGTCGCGGTCAGCGCTTCGCGGCGAACGCCAGGTCGAGCGCGTCTTCGAGCAGCGCGAGGTCGCCGCCGAGCCGTGCGTAGGTGACCCGCCCGCTCGTGTCGACGACGGCGAACGCCGGCACGGCCTCGATGCCGCACGCCTCGAAGTCGGCGTTGGTCACCATGAACCACGGATACACCGGCTTCGCCACGGCGCGGAACGCGCGCAGGTGTTCGAGGAACTCCGCGTCGTCCCCGACGGCGGCTCGCCACGGTGTGCCGTTCTCGCCGGCCAGCTCCTCGCGCGACGCGGGCAGGAACCCGCGCGTCTCGCGGCGGCAGATGCCGGCGATCTGCAGGCCGTCGCCGTACTTGGCGAGCAGGCGTTCGAAGTGGGGGACGTGGCCGCGCGCCACCCGGTTGCTGCTGTTGAAGAAGGTCAGCACCGTGACCCTGCCCGGCACGAGGACTTGCTCGCGGTCGGTGCCGAGACGCTCCTTCACGTGGAACCCGGGCGCCGCCTTGCCGACGAGCCGCATGCGCATCTCGAGCAGCTCCTTCACGGCGCCGCGCGGGTCGCCGGTCTTGCGCACCGCGGGGATCGCGTCCCACGCCTGCTGGTTCAGGTCGCGCGCACGATCGACGTTGCCGGCCCGCGCGTGGTACTCGGCGAGCCACATGAGCGCGCCTGGCTTGCCGCGTTCGCCGACACGATCGAACGCCTCCTGCAGGCGCGGCAGCGCGGCCTCAGGCCTGCCCTGGTCCTTCGCGGTGGCGATCACGGACAGCGGATAGAGCCGCGAAACGAGTGCGCCCGCGGACTTGCCTTCGGGCATCGCGCCGAGCAGGTACTCGGTGACGCGGATCGTCAGGGGCCCGCGGTCGTCGCGCGCGGTCTCGGTGATGAGGTTCATCATCGCGTCGTCGAGCAACGCCGCCTGCTTCGCGTCCTTCGGATCCCACGCGCTCCACTCCACCTCCTGGAACGCGGCGATGAACGGCTTGCGCAGCGCGCGCATCTCCTTCTCGTGCGCGTCGAGGTCCTTCAATGCCGTGCCGACCTGGGCGAGGCGCTCGTCGATGTCGCGCATCTCGGCGGTCGAGAGTCCGTCCGCGACGAGGCGCTTGCGCAGCTCTTCGTTGTCCTTCAGCAGCGGCCGGCGTGCCGCGTCCCACGGATCGCGGACCGCGCACCACGCGTCGTAAGCGGCGACGGCGCGCAACTTCGCCTCCGCCACGTCGCCGCCGAGCGCGGCGTCGGCGACACCGGGCTCCTGCGCCGTCGCCGTGGCGCAGGCCACGGCGAACAAGGCGGCGACGAGGAGGGCCGGCGTCGTGTGTGCGAGCCTCACGGCTGCACCTCCACGGTGAGCGCGTTCGACGCGGAGAGTCCTTCGATCGGGCACGGCGAAGCACCCGCCGGTTCGAGCCAGAAGAACTGCGCGTGGAACTGCAGTCCGACCGTCGCCCAGTTGCCCGCCGCGGGGATCGGCATCGGCGCGTGGGCCTGCCGTTCGCCCGGTGCCGTCAGCAGCACGTTGGCGAACACCCATCCTGCGGGATCCAGCCACATCGATGCGCCGAAGACGGGGATCGGCGACGACAGCGATCCGAGCGAGAACGCCAGCATGCCGACCGCCGGCGACTGCATGCCGAGGCACGTGAACTCGAACCACGGGTTGGCGAGGCTCGGGTTCGACGCCACCGACGCCGCGATCGCACCGTTGCAGCCCGTCGTGTAGTCGCCGAACGACGTGACGCCGGTCGGCAGCATGTCGAGCTTCACGACGAACGTGTCCGCGAGGCCGCTCGGCGACGAGCTGAAGGCGTTCGCGGTGATCGGGAACGTGGTCGACTGCGTGAAGCCGACCACCACGATCTGGCCGAGGTCGTTCGCCGCGAGCGCGAGCGTGCCGTCCTGCGCGGGCCCGCCGACGTACGTCGAGTAGACGAGCTGCTGCGCCTGCGGGCGCGACGGATCGATGCGGCACACGTAGCCGTCGTTCGCGCCACCGGGCGGAGCGCCGAAGAGCGCGCCCGGCGTCGTCGGGAAGTCCGGCGACGAACCGCCGCCGCAGAACGTCACGACACCGGCTTCGTCGACCACGCAGCGCGTGACGCTCTCGCCCGCGCTGCCGCCGGCGAGCGTGCTGTAGAGCATCTGCTGCGCAGGCGGCAGCGCCGGCTGCAGGCGCACGATGTAGGCGTCGCTGCCGGTGCCGTTGAGCGCCACGCTGAACGCGCCCGGCGTCGTGGGGAAGTCCGTCGACATCGACGAACCGAACAGCGTGATGACGCCCGTGTCGTCGACGTGAACGCCCTGCCCGAACTCGGAGCCCGAACCGCCGAGGAAGCTCGAGTACACGAGCTGGGCGGCGGGCGCCTGGTTCGGATCGAGCTGCAACACGAACGCATCGCCCGAGCCGCCGCCGAAGACCGGTTGCATCGCGTCGGCGGTCAGCGGGAACGCCGACGATGCGGTGTTGCCCGTGATCGTGACGAGCCCGCCGTCGGTGTGCACGGCGCGCGCGACGTCCTGGCCGGAGTCGCCGAAGAGCGACGAGTAGAGGAGCTGGTTGCCCGGCGGCAGCCACGGCGAGAGCTGCGCGACCCAGCCGTCGCTCGAGCCGCCGGCGTAGATCTGGCGCCACGCGTTCGTGGTGGTGGGGAAGGACCCGGACGTCGTGCTGCCCGCCAGCGTCGCCGTGCCGTTGGCGAGGGCGAAGCCGAGCAGGCTGTCGTTCCCGGAGCCGCCGAGGAAGGTCGAGTACCACAGCTGCCCGGTGCCAGTCGCGAACGGATTCAGCAGCACGAGGAACGCGTCGGTGCCGCCGCCGTGCGTCGCCTGGAACGCGTCCGCCGTGGCAGGGAAGTTCGACGACTGCGTCGCACCCGCGACCCAGAGCAAGCCGAACTCGTCCGCGGTGACGTGCGCGACGTTGTCGGTGCCCGAACCGCCGAGCAGCGTCGACAGCACGAGCTGGCTCGCCGGCGCCTGCGCCGGGTCGATGCGGCTGACGTAGACGTCCTGCGCCTGCAGGTTCGTCGAGTACGCACCGGTGGACAGCGGGTAGTTGGCCGATTGCGTCGTGCCCGCGAAGGTCATCACGCCGTCGGAGTCGACGTGCACGGCGGCGCAGTTCTCCGTGCCGGAGCCGCCGATGTAGGTGCCGTAGAGTACCCCGGGGTCGATCACCAGCCGGTCTTCGCCGCTCCAGTCCGCGCGGAAGCCGAAGCGGTTCTCGCCGCGCAGTTCGAACTGCGCCCGCACCTCGCGGCGCGTCCCGTCGGCCGCGACGGCGAACGCGATCGGCGCCGTCTGCAGCACGTCGCCCACCGCCGTGCGCACCACCATCGCGCCGTCGGCGCGCAAGGTCAGGCCTTCGGCCCCGGTGATCGTGATCGCGAACGCGGCGAGGTCGCAGCCGGGGCCGCAGTCGACGTCGTATTCGAAGTGACGGTCCTTCGCGTAGACGACGACGTCGATGCCCTCGAGCACCTCGTCGTAGCGCACGGCTTCGCAGGCCCCGACATCGGCGCGCCAGTTCTCGGCACCGCCGACGAAGAACGAGTGCCGCCCGGCGAGCGGACGCTCCGCGGCGACGACACGCGGTTGGCCGGAGAACGACCAGCGCAGCGCTGCGTGCCGGATCTCGGTGGCCGGAGGAAGGGGTTCGAACTCGCGGGGCAGGTCGCGGCGGCAGTCGAGCAGGAAGCCGTTCGTTTCGACGAACGCGGTGAGCGCGCCGAAGCGCGCCCGGTAGGCGACCGCGGGGTGCCATTGTCCGGCGTTGGCGACGAATGCGATCGGTGCCTGCTGCAGTCGTGCTGCTTCAGGAGTTTGTGGAACGGCCGCGGCGAGCGCCGCGACGACGAATGAGAGCGGGAGAACCATGGGAGGGTCCTGGTCCACAATTCACGTGCCGGCAGCGATCGGCCGTGCCCGCGGAGGAACCATGCCGGTCGCCGCACTCGGTGTGGACAATGCTCGACCCTGCGCGATGCGAAGGCGGTCAACGATCGACCGTTTGCTTCGCTCGTGTCGCCGCGGCCCTGGTGGGCCATGCTGCGGGTCCGCGGCCGCGTCTTCGTCGCTTCGCGTCTCGCGTGCCGCCATCCATGACCGGCTCTTCCCCTCCGCGCTTCGCCCGCCGCGTCGCCGACGCGCTCGGTCTGCGCCGCTCGATCGTCGGTGCGCTCGCGATGGCGGTGCTCGTCGGCATGGGCGACCAGATGGTCGAGCGCTTCGTGCCGATCTACCTCGTCGCGCTCACCGCGAACGAGGCGCTGCCCGGCCTGTTCCAGGCACTGCACAACGTCGTCGGCGCGCTGTACGCCTACCCGGGCGGCTGGGTCGCGGAGCGGCTCGGCCCGAAGCGCGCGCTCGCGCTGTTCAACTGGATCGCGATCGCGGGCTACCTGTTCGTGATCCTGGTGCCGCACTGGCTGGCGATGCTCGTCGGATCGCTGCTCTTCCTGTCGTGGTCGTCGATCTCCGCGCCGGGGACGATGGGGCTGATCGCGAAGTCGCTGCCGAAGAACATGCACGTCATGGGCGTGTCGCTGCATTCGCTCGTGCGACGCATCCCGAAGGCGCTCGGTCCGCTGATCGGCGGCGTCTGCATCGACGCGTGGGGCAAGGTCGACGGCGTGCGCGTCGCGTTCGGTCTCGCGATCGTGATGGCGCTGGTCTCGGTGTTCGTCCAGCACGCGCTGATCGCCGACGATCGTCCGGCCGAGGCGCCCGGGGTCCCGGACAAGAACCCGTTCCGCCTGTTCCGCAGCTTCCCGCCGGCGCTGAAGGAACTGTTCGTCGCCGACGTCCTGATCCGCTTCTGCGAGCAGATCCCGTACGCGTACGTGACGCTCTGGTGCATGGAGTCCGTCGCCGGCATCGAAACCGCGCGGGTCGACGGCAAGGCGTTCGGCGTCTTGACGACGATCGAGATGGTGGTCGCGGTGCTGTGCTACGTGCCGGTCGCGCGCCACGCCGACCGCCTCGGCAAGAGGCCGTTCGTGCTCGTCACGTTCTTCAACTTCACGCTGTTCCCGCTCGTCCTGCTGCACAGCACGACGTTCGCGATGCTCGTGTTCGCGTTCGTCGTGCGCGGGTTGAAGGAGTTCGGCGAACCGACGCGCAAGGCGCTGATCCTGCAGCTCGCGCCGGAGGACCGGAAGGAGGCGGCGTTCGGCACGTACTACCTGTTCCGCGACTCCGTGATCTCGCTCGCCGCGCTGCTCGGCGCCGCGCTGTGGCAGTGGTACGGGGCGGCGGCGAACCTCTGGACCGCGTTCGCGTGCGGCGTCGCCGGCACGATCTGGTTCGCGAGGACGGGGCGCTCGGCCTGAAGGCGCGCCGTGCAACGCGTTCGGAGCGGTCGCATCATGGGAGGTCGACTCGCATCGATTCGATGCAGTTCGAGAGCCATCTCCTGCGCAGGGCCATCGAGGCACGACACGCAACTGGGGCGACCGGCGACGCGAATCGTACTCGGTCCGGTACCGCGAGGGCGGCGCCGAGTTCGAGGCCTGACCGGTGGGCGGCCTCGCGGCTACAGCAGCTTCCTGGCGACCACGACCTCGCGCTTCTCGAGGTGCGGAAGGATGCCGTTCACGACGAGTGCGGCGTAGTGCGGGGACTGTCGATGCGCTGCGAGCGCTTCGGCGTCGACGTACTCCTCGTGGAGCACGATCTCGCGGGGTTCGCTCTCGGACTGGTAGACGTCGTAGAGGAGGTTGCCCGGTTCGCTACGGGTCTTTGCTGCAAGATCCGCCAGCAGCGTCAGGACGCGGGACACGGAGGCGGCTTGGAGGGTCCACCTCACGAAAAGGGTCGTCTTCATGCATCACCTCGGGTGCGTGGGCGCGGCGGCGCCGCGGGCCCACTGAGCGTGGGCAGGTGGACAGCTCGGCGGGCCATGGCAGACGGGCGCATGGTGGGCGTCTAGGATCGCCGGACCGGCACGGGCCGCGCCAACGCGAGAACGCCAGTGAAGCAACCTCCGCACGACGCTCGCGTGGACGCCCTGCTCGATCAGATGCTGCACTCGGAGTGCACTCCGGCAGAGGTCTGCCGCGACACGCCGGAGCTGCTCGCGGAGGTGTCACGACGCTGGAACGCGATGCGCGGAGTGCGTGCCCGACTGAACGAACTGTTCCCTTCCGTGAGCGCCGACGACCCCGACGCCGCGAGCGCGGATCCGCCGCTGCCGCGCATTCCCGGGCACGCGATCGAAGCCGTGCTCGGTCGAGGCGGCATGGGAATCGTCTATCGCGCGCGCCAGCTCTCCCTGCATCGCGATGTCGCCGTCAAGGTGCTGCTGCTCGGCGTTCACGCGAGCGCCGCGGAGCTCGTGCGGTTCCGGCGCGAGGCCCAGGTGGTCGCCGCCTTGCAGCACCCGAACATCGTGCAGGTGTTCGACACGGGCGACGCCGACGGCTGGCCGTTCTTCACGATGGAGCTGATGGAGGGCGGCAGCCTCGCCGATCGGCTGCGCGGCGAACCGTGGCCCGCGCGCGACGCGGCGACGCTCGTCGCGACGCTCGCCGATGCCGTGGAGAAGGCTCATCGATGCGGCGTGATCCATCGGGACTTGAAGCCCGCGAACGTCCTGCTGACCGCCGCCGGTACCCCGAAGATCAGCGACTTCGGCCTCGCGCGGCGCGCCGACGAAGCGGCTCTGACGCGGAGCGGAGCGCAGATGGGTACGCCGACCTACATGGCGCCCGAGCAGGCGCTCGGCAGGCTCGAAGCGATCGGGCCGGCGACCGACGTCTACGCCCTCGGCGTCGTTCTCTACCAGCTGATCGTCGGGCGCCCGCCGTTCGACGCCCGCACGCCGGGCGAACTGCACCACTGCGTCGTGCACGACCCGCCGTCGCCGCCGTCGCGGACCAACCCCAGCGTGCCGCGCGACCTCGAGAACGTGTGCCTGCGTTGCCTGCACAAGGACGCGGTGCGCCGCTACGCATCGGCGGCCGAACTCGCGGCCGACCTGCAGCGGTTCCTGCGCCACGAACCCGTGCTGGCGCGCTCCGTGGGACCGTTCGAGCGATGCTGGAACTGGTGTCGCCGGAAGCCCGCGCTGGCCGGACTGCTGCTCACCGGTGTCGCCCTTCTCTCGCTCGCGCTCGCGAGCCTGCTGCGCGAAGCCGGTCTCGCCGCAGGGCGTCGCACCGAGATCGCGCGACTCGAGTCGAGGCTCGGCGACGTGATCCGCCTCGCGGCGGCGGGGAACCTGGCCGCGGCGTCGCAGGTCCTCGACGGGTTGTCCGATGCGGGCGCCGACGCGTGGCGCACTCGAATCGCCGCTGTGCGCGCCGATCTCGACCTCGGCAGGCAGCTCGAGGGGATCCGCCTTCAGCGCGCCGCCCTGGCGGACGAGCGGTTCACGAAGGACCTCGGAAGGGGCGTGGCGGAGGAACGGTACCGGGCCGCGTTCGCCGCCGGGAAGCTGGGATCGGTCGACGAAGCCGCGGCTGTCGTCGCCGCCCGCGTCGCGGCGTCCGCGGTGCGTTCGTCGCTCGTGACGGCGCTCGACGACTGGGCGATGTGCGTCGCGGACGAAGGACGCCGATCCTGGCTGCTCGAGGTCGCGCAGCGGGCGGATCCCGACGCGCCGGAGTGGCTCCGGCGTCTGCGCGACCCCGCGGCGTGGAGTGATCCGGAGGCGCTGGCGGAGATGGCGATGTCGGTGCCTGACCCGCGACCGGTGCCGCTGCTCGTCGGACTCGCCGGGCGCCTGCGCGAACGCGGCAAGGACGGCGTCGCGTTCCTCGGCAAGCTGCTGCTGCGGCACGCCGACGACTTCTGGATCAACTACGCGCTGGCCGACGCGGTGTTCTGGGGCGATCACGTGGCGGCGATCCGCTACCTGCAGGCCGCCGTGGCGCTGCGGCCGGACAGCGCCGTGCCGCGCGTGGACCTGGCCCGCGCGTTGTCGTTCGCCGGCCGCCACGAAGAGGCCCTCGCGCAGGCGGGCATCGCGATCGATCTCGCCCCGGGGATCGAGACCCCGCTCGTCGTTCGGGCGAACGTGTTGGCTCGTCTCGGGCGGCGAGAAGAAGCGATCGCGGCCTATCGCGAAGTGATCCGCATCGCGCCCGCCTCGGCGCAGGCACGATCCAACCTCGGTGTGGCTCTGGCGGAGAGCGATCGTCTCGAAGAAGCGGTCGACGAGTACCAGGAGTCGTTGCGCCTGCGGCCGAACGCCGGCGAGACACGCGCGAACTTCGGCAACGCGCTCGGCGGCCTCGGCCGGCGCGACGAAGCGATCGCGCAGTACCGCCTGGGAGTGCAGGCGGCGCCCGAGATCGTCTGCACCAACTACAACCTCGGCCTCGGGCTTTGGACCCTGGGACGGTTCGACGAGGCCGCGCGCTACCTGCAGAAGACCATCGAGCTCGACCCGCGGCACGCGTTCGCGCACCTGTTCCTCGCGGAGAGCCTGAAGGGCCGCGGTCGGATCCGGGATGCGATCGCCGTCTACCAGCAGTGCCTCTCGCTGAAGGTTCCGGATCCGCGGCCGGCCAACGTGCTGCGCCGCATGCAGTCGCTGCAGCAAGGGCGGGGCGAAGAGGCGCGTTCGGCCTGGCAAGCGTGGTTGAACGACGTGCCGCGGGAGCACTGCCTGTGGGAAGGATACGCCGAGCTGTGTGCGTTCGTCGGCGACCTCGAGGCCTTTCACCGTGCGTGCGACGTGCTGACGGCGTCGCTCGAGAGTGACGAGGACGTGCGGGCTGCAGGCAGGGTGGGCTTCACCTGTGCGCTGTCGCCGCGCACCGACGAAGAGGTCCTGCGCGCGACGCACCTGGTCGAGCGCGCGATCGCGGATCCGTCGCGCTACGAAGAATGGGAGCGCCCATGGTTCCTGTTCGCGCGGGCCCTGCTCGCGTACCGAGGCGGCCGGTTCGCCGATGCGCTGGCGCAGGCAAGCGACCCAACGGTGCGCGCGATCGGCGTCGCACCGCGCCTCCTGGCCGCGATGGCCAGCCGCCGCCTCGGCCGGGACGACGAAGCGCGTGCGCGGCTCGGTGCGGCGATCGCGGACACGGACTGGAGCGCCGCGCAGGCGATCCACCGCGACGTGTGGGTCGAGCACGTGTTGCGCCGCGAGGCCGAGGCGCTGGTGCTGCCCGACCTGGCCGATCTGCTCGCGGGCAGGCGCGCGCCGAGCGGCCCCGAACGGCTGGCGCTGCTCGGTGTGTGCGAGTTCGAAGGGCGGCACCTCACGACGGCGCGGCTCTACGCGGCCGCCTTCGCGGCCGACCCGGCGCTCGCGACGTCGGGCGACGGCGGCCACGTGCATCGCGCCGCACGCGCGGCGGCGTTCGCCGGCTCCGGCCGCGGCACCGACGGCGCGACGCTCGGCGCCGCGGAGATGGCCGAGTTGCGGAACCAGGCGCGCGCCTGGCTGCGGCTGGGGCTGGCTGCGTGGCGCAGCTCGCTCGAACGCGACGCGGCGGCAGTCCGCGACGCAGCAGCCCGCACGGTCGCCGCGTGGCAGAAGGACGCGGGGTTCGCCGCGCTGCGCGAGCCGTGGATCGGCGAATACGCACCGCCCGAGCGCGACGACTGCCGGGCGCTGTGGAAGGAAGCGGACGACGTGCTGGCGCGCGCCGCCGCGAAGTAGGCGGGAGCGCGGCCCCTTCCCTATCGGCCCGTCGCGTTGCGGCGCGCTGCGAG
>JAEUHQ010000069.1 GCA_016794565.1 Planctomycetota bacterium
CACGAACTTCCGTCGCTCCATCTCTGGCTCGGTCTGGATCCATGGCATCCGGACACCAGACCCAACGAGGCCGCCGTGGTCACCCGCGAGTGTCACCCATGTGCCCGGACACGAGTGTCACCCATGTACCCGGGTTGGACCAACCACCGATGGGAAGGTCTCCGCATGAAGACCCCCGTCGGTTCGTCGCTCCTCGTTTTCGCCGTCTCGGCCCGGCTCGTCGCACAGGACCCGACGGACGACCCGGACGGCACGATCCGTTCGCTGCGCGCCGAACTCAACGCCGCGCGTGCGGAGCTGGCGGACCTGCGCGAGCAGGTCGGCGCATCGGGCTCGATCGTGCACGGCGCCGTGCGCCTCGATCTCACGACGGCGTACTACTTCCGCGGCATCCTGCAGGAGGACCAGGGTGTCATCGCCGAACCGTCGATCGAGCTCGGGTGGACTCTCCTCGAAGGCGGCGACATCGTGCGCGACGTCGACCTCACGTTCGCGACGTGGAACAGCGCACACAGCGGCCCGACGGGCGGCTCCCTCGGCATGTGGTACGAAAGCGACGTGACCGCAGCGCTGTCGGCGACACTGTTCGACCGCTTGCGTCTCGGCACCACCTACGCCGTCTACCACAGTCCGAACGGCAGCTTCGAGGCGGTGCAGGAACAGGTCGTGTCGATCGGCATCGACGACTCCGGATGGCTGTGGGACGGCGGACTCGCACCGACGCTGCTGTTCGCGTTCGAACTCGCAGGTCAGGCGGACGTCGGCAGCAAACGCGGCAGCTACGCCGAACTCGCGATCGCGCCGAGCCTCGGGCTCGGCAACGTCGGTGCGCACGAGCTGTCGCTCGGCCTGCCCACTCGCGTCGGCTTCGGCCTACACGACTACTACGAGCTCCCGGGCGGCGGCGGCAACGAGACGTTCGGCTACGCCGACGTCGGTGTCGAACTGACGACGACGCTGCCGTGCATCCCGCACGAGGCCGGCGAATGGCAGGCGACGATCGGCTTGCACTACCTCGCGCTCGGCGACAGCAACGAGACCCGCAACAGCGGTGACGCCGACGAGTGGATCGGCACGTTCACGATCCGCACGTCGTTCTGACCGCGCCGCGTCCGACAGCCGCTCACCAGGCCCACGACCATCGGTGCGGCTCGGGGTCGCGTAGGTCGCGAACGCCTCGCGCCAGAGCCTCGGCGCCTTGATGCGAAGCGTGAACACGGCGTTCGCAGGTACGAAACGAGCCGGGTCGACGCGCTCCTGCGCGACGAGCGACGAGCGACGTGACGACGGCGGCGAAGACGAGACCGCGAAACATGATGCTGCTCCTTCTCCCTCACGCCACCGATCGGCCGCTCACCTCGTTCTCAGCCGAGCGTCTTCAGGGCATCCTGCACCAGCTTGCCGTCGGCGAGGCCCTTGTACTTCGCCATCCACTCCTTCATGAAGCGGCCGGTGTCCTTGCCGCCCTGGTAGCCGATCGCGGCGGCAACCTCCTTCACCTTCGTCGCGACCTCGGCGGCGGACATCTGCTTCGGCAGATAGCTCGTGATCACATCGATCTCGAGCTGCTCCTTGGTGGCGACTTCGGCGCGGCCCGCGGCCTTCGCCTGGGCGACGGTGTCCGCGCGCGACTTCACTGCCTTCTGCAGGATCGCGACCTCCTCGTCGTCCGGCAGGTTGTCGACCTTGCCGTCGATCGCCTTCTTCTTGAGGTCGCTGATCAGCATGCGCAGCACTTCGAGGCGCTGCTTGTCGCCGCCCTTCATCGCCGCCTTCATGTCCGTCGTGAGTCGTTCGAGGTAGACAGCCATCGTCAGCTCTTCGTCTCGGGGGTGGTGGCAGTCGCTTCAGGTTCTTCGTTGGGGATGCGCGCAACGCTGACGAGCTTGTCGCCTTCGTTGAGCGCGATGCAGCGAACGCCCTGCGTGTTGCGGCCGATGACGCTGATCTCGGATGCCTTCGTGCGAACGATCTGGCCGTCCTTCGTGATCATCATGACCTCGTCGTCGTCCTTCACGGCGAGCAGGTTCACCACCTTGCCGTTCCGGTCGCTCGTCTTGATGTCGATGATGCCCTTGCCGCCGCGACTCTGCGCGCGGTAGTCCTCGACCGGCGTGCGCTTGCCGTAGCCGTTCTCGCACACCGTGAGCAGCGAACCGGAGCCATCGGTGACGACCATGTCGCAGACGGCGTCGCCTTCTTCGAGACGGATGCCCCAGACGCCGACCGCGCTGCGGCCCATCGCGCGTGCATCGCTCTCCTCGAAGCGGATCGACATGCCGTCGCGCGTGCCGAGCACGATGCTCTGACCGGCGCGCACGAGGTTGACGCCGACGAGGCTGTCCCCCTCTTCGAGACCGACGGCGATGATGCCGCCGGCCCGCGGTCGGCTGTACTGCTCGAGTGCGGTCTTCTTGATCAGGCCCTTCTTCGTCGCGGTGATCAGGAAGCGGTCGTCGAACGACTCGACGCGCAGGATCGCCGTGATGTTCTCCTCCGCCTGCGTCTCGACGACGTTGGCCAGCGCGCGCCCCTTCGCAGTGCGGCCGAGGCTCGGCAGCTCGTACACCTTCTTCCAGTAGACGCGGCCCTTGTCCGTGAAGAACAGCAGGAAGTCGTGCGTGCTCGCGACGAAGAGGTTCCAGAGGAAGTCGCCTTCCTTGGTCTCCGCGCCGCTGACGCCCTTGCCGCCGCGGCCCTGCGTCCGGTACTGATCGAGCGCGGTGCGCTTGATGTAGCCATGGTGCGTCACCGTGACGACCATCATCTCCTCGGGGATGAGGTCCTCCGCGACGAAGGAGCCGACCTCTTCGTCGCTGATCACCGTGCGGCGCTCGTCGCCGTATTGGTCGACCATCTCCTTCAGGTCCTGCTTCATCAGCCCGATCAGCACGGTGCGATCGGAGAGGATCGTCTTGTAGTACGCGATCTTCTCCGTGACCTCCTTGTGCTCCTCTTCGAGCTTCTCGATCTCGAGCCCCGTCAGACGAGCGAGGCGCATGTCGAGGATCGCACGCGCCTGCACGTCGGACAGCGCGAAGCGCGCCATCAAGCGAACGCGCGCCTCGTCGCTGCTCGGCGACTTCTTGATGATCTCGATGACCTCGTCGATGTTCTGCACCGCGAGGCGCAAACCGTCGAGGATGTGCAGTCGCTCCTCGGCCTTCCGGAGGAGGAAGCGCGTGCGCCGCTTGATCACGTCGATGCGGTGATCGCGATAGCACTCGAGCATCTGCTTGAAGCCGAGTGTGCGCGGCCGGCCATCGAGGATCGCGAGGTTGATGATCGAGAACGTGCTCTGCAGCGGCGACAGCTTGAACAGCTGGTTCACCGTGACCGTTTCGTCCTCGACTCCCTTCTTCAGTTCGATCACGAGCCGCAGGCCGACGCGGTCGTTGCTCTCGTCGTTCGCATCCGAGATCGAGTCGATCTGGTCCGTCTTCACCAGATGGTCGATGCGCTCGAGGATGGTCGTCGTCTTGATCTGGTACGGGACCTCGGTGAAGACGAGCGACTTGCGGCCCTTCTTCTCTTCGAGGTGGTACTTGGCGCGCACCACGACGTTGCCGCGGCCGCTCGCGTAGGCGTTGCGGATGCCGCTGCGCCCCATGATCGTGCCGCCCGTCGGGAAGTCGGGCCCCTGCACGACCTCGAGGATCTCGTCGAGCGACACTTCGGGATCGTCGAGCAGGCGTTCGATGGCCTTCGCGACCTCGCGCAGGTTGTGTGGCGGCAAGCTCGCTGCCATGCCGACCGCGATGCCGGTCGACCCGTTGCAGACGAGGTTCGGGAAGCGCGCGGGCAGAACGACCGGCTGCATCAGGCGGTCGTCGTAGTTCGGAACGTGGTCGACCGTGTCCTTGTCGAGGTCTTCCAGCAGGTGCATGGCCGGCATCGCCATGCGGGCTTCCGTGTATCGCATCGCCGCGGGCGGGCTGCCGTCGATCGCGCCGAAGTTCCCCTGGCTGTCCACGAGCGGGTAGCGCGTCGCGAACGGCTGCGCCATGCCGACGAGCGTCGGGTAGACGACCGACTCACCGTGTGGGTGGTAGTTGCCCGACGTGTCTCCGCAGATCTTCGCGCACTTCCGGTGCTTGCTGCGCGGGCCGAGGTTGAGGTCGTTCATCGCGACCAACACGCGGCGCTGACTCGGCTTCAGACCGTCGCGCGCGTCGGGCAGAGCGCGACTCAGGATCACGCTCATCGAGTAGTTCAGGTAGCTCTGTCGCATCTCCTGCTCGAGCAGGAGATCGGTGATGCGGCCACCAGGAGGCGGGGTCGAAGCGGTCATTCGGAGCGGGTTCGGCGACGGGCGCGACGGGCGAAAAGAGCATTCTTCCGGCCCGGGGCGAGCGCTTCAACAACGCTGCCGATCCTGTAGCATCGAACTTTTCCTCCGCCTCCGCGCCCACAACGCGAAGCCGCACCGAACGCCAACGGAGCCCGTCTTGTTCGACAAGAGCGTCATCATCCTCGTCGTTTCCCGCGAGATCCTCGAGGGGTCCGTCGTCGACCGCAACGCCGCGTTCATCGCGAACCGCATCGACGACATCGGCTACCGCGTGCGCACGATCCAGGTCGTCGACCGCGTCGAAGGCGAGATGGTCGCAGCGCTGAAGTGGGCGCTCGACCAGAAGCCGACCTTCGTGCTGATGACGGGCGGCATGGGGCCGAACTGGGACGACAACTCGCGGGCCTGCCTCGCGCAGGCAACCGGCCTGCCGCTCGCCGAGGACGGCAAGGCGCTCGAGTACATCGCCAACTCGTACCGCCGCCAGTTCGCGAAGGAGGTCGTCGCCGACGCCGAACTGAACGACAGCCGGCGCGGCATGGCAAAGGTGCCGAAGGGCTCGATCTGCTACGAGAACACCGTCGGCACGGCACCGGCGGTTCAGCTGCGCGTCGGCTCGACCACGGTCTTCCTGCTGCCGGGCGTGCCCGCCGAGATGCAGCGCTTCTTCGCCAGCAACGTGATGCCGGTGATGAGCGCCGAGGGCCCGGACACGGTCCGCGGGGAGCGCCAGATCGACTACCACGGCCACGACGAGTCGTCGATCAGCCGCGCGCTGTCCGACGTCGCCAAGAAGCACCCGTTGGTCAGCATCCGCACCCGCGTTCAGGGCATCGATCACTCCCGCGCCATCCGCATCATGCTCGTGTCCGAGCACCAGGATGCCGTCGCTCTGAACGACCTGCTCGATCGTGCGGAGAACGACATGCGCGACCGCCTCGGCCTCGAGCTGCAGACGCGGCCGACAGACGCCAGTACCGTTGGCGACTGACGGCGTGGCCGCAACGACGCGTTCGTTCGCCGGCCGCCTCCTGCGGTGGTTCGACACGAACCGCCGCGACCTGCCCTGGCGCCGCACCCGCGATCCGTGGTCGATCTGGGTCAGCGAAGTGATGCTGCAGCAGACCCGTGTCGAGGCCGTTCGCGCGGCGTACGAACGCTTCGTGCAGCGCTTCCCGACGCCGGCGTCGTTCGCAGCCGCGAGCGACGATGAGCTGTTCGCTGCATGGCACGGCCTCGGCTACTACCGTCGAGCGCGGCTGCTTCGCGAAGGCGCGAGGACGATCGTCGCCCGACACGGCGGGCGGGTGCCCGAGTGCATCGAAGAACTCGCCGAGCTGCCCGGGATCGGGGCCTACACGAGCGGCGCCGTGGCTTCGATCGCCTTCGGGATCCCGGCGATCGCCGTCGACGGAAACGTCGAGCGCGTGATCGCGCGGCACACCGGGATCCGCGACGACATCGCGACCGCCGCGGCGAAGCGGCGGATCGTCGCTTTCGTCGGGGAGGCGATGGACCGCGATCGCGCCGGCGACTTCAACCAGGCCCTGATGGAGCTCGGAGCGCTGGTGTGCACGCCGTCGTCACCCCGATGCGGGGCTTGCCCGCTGGCCGCCGACTGTGTCGCGCTGCGCTCTGCTCTCGTCGAGACTTTGCCCGTGCGCAAGAAGCCTCGTGCCGCGGTCGAGGTGACCGCTCGCGTCGTGTTCGCCGTTCGCGGCGATCGTGCTCTCGGAACGCGCATCCCGGCCGACCGGCCGAACGCGGGCCAGATCGAGCTGCCCGGCCCGGGGATCCTGACGACCGTTGCCGCGGAGGATCTCGCCCGGTCGCTGCGCGAACGTTTCGCCGCCCGCTGCGAAGTGGGCGCACTGATCGCGACCGTGCGCCACGCGATCACCCACCATCGCATCGTCGTGCACGCGCATGCGACGACCGTGCGCGCGCCGGGCCGCCTCCAGTGGTTCGGTCTCGGGCAGGACACGCCCTGGACGACGCCATCGCGCAAGGTGTTCGCTCGCGTGCTCGGGACCGGCGACGAGGCGTGACCGAAGGCCGCGGTCGGCTATGGTTCTCCGTTCGACACGACTCCGCAACCATCGAGGAACGAAGCAATGGGACTGATGTCGGGCAAGAACGTGGTGATCTTCGGCATCGCCAACAAGCGCTCCATCGCGTGGGGCATCGCCCAGGCGCTGCACCGCGAAGGTGCACGACTCGCGCTCAACTACCAGAACGAGCGCATGGAGGAGCCCGTGCGGAAACTCGCGGCGGAGCTGCCTGCGGAGACGTTCCTCGCGCCGTGCGACGTGACGGTGCCAGGTGACATCGATCGCTTCTTCGCGCGGCTCGGCGCCGAGTTCGGCCCGCTCGACGGCCTGGTGCACTCGATCGCGTTCGCGAAGCGAGAGGAGCTCGGCGGCGCATTCGTCGACACGTCGTGGGACGGCTACCAGCTCGCGCAACACGTCAGTGCGTGGTCCCTGATCGGGCTGGCGAAGGGCGCGGCTCCGCTGATGGAGGGCCGCGACGCCGGAGTCGTCTGCCTCAGCTACTACGGCGCCGAGAAGGTGGTGCCGAACTACAACGTCATGGGCGTCGCGAAGGCCGCTCTCGAAGCGAGCACGCGCTATCTCGCGAACGACCTCGGCCCGAAGGGCGTGCGTGTCAACGCGATCTCCGCCGGCCCGATCAAGACGGTATCGGCGATGGGCGTCGCGGACTTCGGTTCGCTGCTCGACACGATGGCGCAGAAGTCGCCGCTGCGCCGGAACGTCGACCAGATGGACGTGGGCAACACGGCGATGTTCCTCCTGTCGGGTCTGTCGCGCGGCATCACCGGCCAGACGATCTACGTCGACGCCGGCTACAGCATCATGGGTGCGTGAGTCTCTCGCGCGTTCCGGTCAGGATCCGCGAACGCGCGCTTCGAGACGACGCCGTTCGTCGGCCGACAGACCTCCTCGACGCGCATCCACTGCCAGCGCGCGAGACCACAGTTCCCGCGCCGCAGGTGCGCCGACGAGCGCGCCGCTCTCGCTGAGCGCTGCGAGGTTCAGCAAGCTGCCGAGGTGATCGCCGTTGCGACCGAGCGCCTGCGCGTAGGCGGCCGCCGCGGCCGGGAATGCCTTCCGCTCCTCGGCGAGGACTCCCAAACGGAACATCGCTTCGGCGTTCGACGGAAAGCGCGCCGCCGCCGAGTGGCACAGCTTCTCCGCTTCGGCGAAGTGTCTCTCGTAGACCACCGTGTCACCGCGCTGGTGCGCCAGATCGGCCGCCCGCTTCCAGGCCGCGACGCCGGCCAGCGCACCGTCCTCGTCACCGGGTGCGAGTTCGCAGCAGCGCGCGAACGCCGACGCAGCGTTCTCCGCGTCGCGTTGCGCCGCGAGGATCGCGTCGGCCTTGGCTCCCTGGGGCACCGCGGACTTGCGCAGCAGGCAGCTGCCGACGCGAAAACACGCCGCCGAGTCGTCTGGCCGCAACGCGACGTAGGCCTGCAAGTGCGGCAGCGCGGCGCGCTCCTCGCCGAGCTCGTAGCGGTAGGTGCCGGCGATGCCGAGCAGAGCTGCACGTTCGGTCGCGGGCGCCTTCTCGGCCCGGACGAGCGCGTCCTCGGCGGCCTGGGCTGCCGCTGACATGTGCCCGGAAAGCGCCAGAAAGACCGCGTGGAGCCAACCCGCGAACGCGTCTTCTGGCGCGATCTCCATCGCGAGCAGGATCTCGCGCTCGCCGGCGTTGGCGAGAAAGAGGTCGGGCGGGTCCGAGGCGGCGCTCTTCTGGAACAAGACCATGCCGATGGTGGCACGCGCACGCGCACTGCGCGGATCCAGGGCGAGGGCCTCGTTCGCGGCGACTTCGGCTTCGGCGTAGCGTCGGCGAACCACCGCATCGACCGCACGATCGACCGTCTCGGCCAGCACTCTTCGTTCGTTGGCGGTGAGATCGACCGCAGCGATCGTGCTCGCGTCGGCCGACTCGGGGCGAATCGAAACACCTCGACAGGCACACGAGACGACGGCCAGGAGGAGCACGGTGCGGCACAGGCGTGGCATCAGCGTCGCATCATCGTCTGGCCTGCCCGGCGGACCAAGCTACGCTTCCGCGATGCCATCGATCGCGACGGACGTGACCTGCCCCGCCGGGCGCACTCCGCCGGTCGGTCTGGCGCGCTCGTCGCCGCCCGGGATCGACGACGGCGCCTCCCACGAAGATCCATGACTGGAAACACCGGAATCGAAAAGCGGGCGCAGGAGCTCGTTGCAAAGGTCGACTCTCTGCGTGGGCAGGTTTGCTCGCAGATTCTCGGCCAGGACGAACTGATCGCGGACCTTCTCGTCGGCATCCTCGCCGGCGGTCACGTGCTCCTGCAGGGGTTGCCAGGACTCGGCAAGACCATGCTGGTCCGCTCTCTGAGCCGCGGGCTCGGCCTCGAGTTCCGGCGGATCCAGTTCACTCCCGATCTGATGCCGAGCGACGTGACGGGAACCCAGGTGATCGACGACGAGAACGGTCGACGCGCATTCCGTTTCCAGCAGGGACCTCTCTTCGGTGGCCTCGTGCTCGCGGACGAGATCAAC
The DNA here is from genome assembly GCA_016794565.1 of Planctomycetota bacterium. Classification (GTDB taxonomy): domain Bacteria; phylum Planctomycetota; class UBA1135; order UBA1135; family UBA2386; genus JAEUHQ01. The sequence continues at coordinate 8,869 of JAEUHQ010000069.1, forward strand.
CGCGCGACGCCAAAGACCCAGTCCGCGTTGCTCGAAGCGATGCAGGAGCACGCCGTCACGGTCGCCGGAACGACGCATCGACTGCCCGATCCGTTCCACGTCGTCGCGACGCAGAATCCGATCGAACTCGAGGGCACCTTCCCATTGCCCGAAGCACAGCTCGATCGCTTCCTCTTCCGACTCGACGTGACGATGCCTTCGGTCGAAGCGATGACACAAATCCTCGCGTCGACGACGACGGGCGGCGAGAGCAACGTGTCGATCCACCTGCGTGGAGACGAGTTGCGCGAACTGCAGGGACTGGTGCGGCGCGTCCTCTGCGGCAATCACTTGCTGCGCTTCGTCGCCGAACTGGTGCTCGCATCCCATCCGAGCAACCCGGGCAGCGACGAGAGAACCCGCCGTTTCGTGCGCTACGGCGCGAGCGCACGCGCGGGCCAAGCGATCGTACTCGGAGCGAAGGCGCGTGCTCTGCTCGCGGGTCGGCCCGCCGTGGTGATGGACGACATCGAGACGAATCTGCTGCCCGCGCTTCGGCATCGAGTCCTGCTGGGCTTCGAAGCGGACGCTGAAGCCGTCGGTGTCGCGGATCTTCTGCCAACGTGGCGCGCGAACGCGAAGCAGCGCGCGTCTTGACGGTGCGCGCCGCCTTCTCTTGGCGGCGCCTTCGCGCGATCCACGGCGCGGCGCACTTGACCGAAAAAAGTGGGCCGTCTTGGAAAGTTTCGACGGCTCGCGCGTCTACTAGCCCCGCATGGGACGAGTGGTCCCGGCCGCGTGGTGAGCGAACCTGCAAGGAGTTCGCGCACTGATTCGAGAGGGCTTTCTGCCGCGGGCGGGACCCTTGGTGGTCGGCTATCGTGGGAGTGGAGCGCCGACCACTCTTTTTTTGCAAGACGCCTACCCTTGCCATCGCCGTCAACCCACGACATGGTCCAAGTCCCATGGTGACCGCCGGCGACAGCCAGTTCCTGCAGCACGCCGACGCCTGCATGAAGGAACTGCTGGCGAAGCTCGACGGTTTCGACCCGGACGAACTCGAAGCCGACTTGGCCGGCGGAGTGTTGCGGATCGCGTTTGCGGATGGTCGCAACTGCATCCTGAATCGGCAGGCGGCCGCGCACCAGATCTGGCTCGCAGAGGGAGCCTCCGCGTGGCACTTCGTGCGATCGGCCGAAAGCAACGCATGGACGGACACGAAGGGTCGCGGGGACCTTCGGCAGATCTTGGGCGAGATCGTCGGCCGCCGACTCGGTCGGTCGGTGCGGCTCTGATGCGGCGACGCCGAACTCAGGCCGACTCGGCTTTCGCGGCAGGAAGCGCGGGGAACACCATGCGGAACGTCGTGCCGCGCCCGACTTCGCTGGCAACGTCGATCGAACCGTTGCTGCCCCGGACGAAACGAGCCACTGCGGTCAGTCCAAGACCAGTGCCCTGTCCCGCCGGCTTCGTCGTGAAGTAGGGATCGAAGATGCGTCCGCGCACGTCCTCGGGGATTCCGCAACCTGTGTCCGCGACTTCGACCCAGACCCGTCCTTGATCGCAACCGCAACGAACGGCGATCCGGCCTTCGCCATGGATCGCCTGCCGCGCATTGATGACCAGATTCCAGAGCGCGTGGACCAGACCGCGCGCGTCGATCCAGACCGGCGGGAGCTCGGTCGGTAGATCGTAATCGAGCTGGATGCTGCTCGGGAGAACGAGCCGCGCCTGGTCCGCGAAGTCGCGCAGGACAGGAAGGATCGCGATCGCTGCGGGTGCACCTTCGTCCGGGTGAGCCATCACCATCAGCTGGTCGAGGAGAGGCTTCGTCTGCTGGACGGTCTCTTCGATGAGCCCGAGGCGCCGCACCCGTTCTCGGTCGTCCGACATCTCGCCCATCGTGACGTGACCCAGCAGTACCTGGAACGTGTTGCGCAGCTGATGGCAGACCAAGCCGGCGAGGTCGCCGATCGTCTCCACGCGCAACGCATGCCGCAGGAGCTTCTCCCGGTACCGAAGGGCGCGGCTCGACTCGAGATTCTTGCGGCGCTGAGCCTCTGCCGTGATCAGAGTCATGAACAGCAGCCGATTGACGATCGCACCAGCGAGCGCCGAAGCGAGCGAGACCGCCGCAAGGCTGGTCACATGCACCCACAGTTCGGGGAGCAGCTCGATCGGGACTCCGTCACCCGGAGTCACCCATGCGGAGAGGAGCAGGACCGCCACGGCGACCATGGTCAGGGAGAGGCCGGGAATCACACCGAGGCAGATCGTCGCCAGGAGGCACAACACGGGGTGCACGTACCAGGCCGGACTGAATCCTCCGCGCGGCGCGTTCGCGACCATCGACAAGGCGAAGAGCGCGGCGAACAACCAGGTCGCCGCCTTCTGGAGCTTGCGGTGACGCCAGTGGTGCCACGCCGTCGCGAACATGGGCGCGGCCACGAGCGACGGGAGGGCCCCCGACCATGGCGCATGCACGGACCAGAAGCCATCGTCGAGGAACACGAAGCATGCGAGCCCGAACAGACCGCAACCGACCGCAAGTCCGAGCGAGATCCAGCGGATCAGTGCCGAGAGACTGGAGACAACGGGAAGTCCCGTGCTCGTGAGGAACCCGAACAGCGATTCCTCGGACAGTCGAAGCGGAGGCCGCACGAATCCCGATTGTATGTCGACGGCGATGGCGCAAGCCACAACGCACTCACGCTGATCATCTGGGTGGTTGCAGATCGGGCTCCGGCGGGTCGACGACCACACGAACGGTCTCGCGCGTGAAGGGATGTTCGAACTCCAGTCTCCAGGAGTGCAACATCACTCGTCGGAACGTCTCGCCGGTGCGCGCGCGGTAGCCGTACTTGCGATCGCCGGCCAGGGGGCAACCGAGCGCGGCCAAGTGCACGCGAATCTGATTGCGACGCCCCGTCTCGAGGCGGCAACGAACGAGAGTGCAGCGACCGCGGCGTTCGATCGTTTCGTAGTGGGTGATGGCTCGCTGCCCGCCTCGTTCGACGACGCGAACGGTGCCGTCCACTCCTTCCTGCAGAGCCGACTCGATGCGGCCGGAAGGAGGAGACGGCGCCGCCGTGACCAACGCCAAGTAGTCACGCTGGATGGCATGGCGACGGAACAGCCCGTCGAACGCGACGCGCGCCTCGTCGTCGAGGACGAACAGCATCGCCCCGGTCGTGTCCTCATCGAGGCGATGCACGGCCAAGACTTTGCGGCCGAGTTGTGCGGTCAGAACGGTCACGAGTGTTTCGTCGCGCCTGCCTGGGGCTGGCACGACCAGCAGCCCCGCTGGCTTGTCGACCACGACGATCCTCTCGTCGGCGTGGAGCACTCGCACCGATGCCATCTCCCCGAACTTACGTCGAGGTCGCGGTCCGGCGCCACCGCCTACTGGAGACGCAGTTTGTACTGCTGGATCTTCCGGTACAGCGTCGCTCGGCCGATGCGGAGCAGCTGCGCCGCGCGACGCACGTTGCCCTTCGTCGCGCGCAAGGCCCGCGAGAGCAGGAACTGCTCCTCTTCCTCGAACGGTCGGATCGCGTCCTCGTCCAGTTCGGTGTCCGCCGGCGCCGCGGCCGACAACGTCGGCGTCGCGACCTGCGGTTGGGCAACGGCCGGCACGAGCAGATGTTCGCGATCGATCGGGGCGCCCCCCGCCATCGCGTTTGCACGGCGCAGAACGGCCTCGAGCTGGGTCACGTTCCCGGACCATGTCATCGACTCGATCAACGCACTCGCCGCCGGCGTCAAGCCCTGGTGCGGACGCCCGCCGGACGTCACCGCTGCGTCGAGGATCGAGACTGCGATTGCAACGATGTCCTCGGTTCGTTCCCGCAGCGCGGGAACGACGATCGGAAAGGCGTGCAGCCGGTAGTAGAGGTCCTCGCGGAACGCACCCTTGGCGACGAGCTCGGGCAAGTGCGCCGACGTGGTCACGATGATGCGAGCGGCACCGTTGGATTGTGGGCCGGACCGCTCCTTCAGATGGCGCACCAAGACCGATTGCGCCGCGGACGGCAGACGGTCGATGCCTTCCAGAAGAAGTGTCCCGCCGCGAGCAGCACCGATGGCCGTCGTCAGCGCCTCGCCGTCGAGATCGCCGCAGTCGTAGATTTCGAGCCGGTTGCCAGAACGTCGACTCTTGCAGTGGATGATCCGCGCCGCCAGCGACTTGCCACTGCCACGCGGTCCCTCGAGGAGAACCGTCGTGTCGTTGTCGGCTGCACGACTCAGCGCGGATTGCAGGCGGCGCACGACCGGGCTGCGGCCAACGAGCGCCGAACCATCACGAACGCCGACGACGAGTCGCTCGAGTTCGCGGCAGCGCGCGACGGACTGGCGCAGCTCCAACGCGAGGTCGAGAAGCGGCTCCGCTGCGGCTTCGATGGTTGCCAGACTCAAGCCGCCCAACGATCGCCCACCGCTGATCTGCGAGCGATCGCCGACGAGGATTGCCGGGGCGCTCAGCTCACGGGGGGCCGTCGACGCCTGCGCGTCTTCGACAAGGAGCAGATCGACTTCCGGCGCGGGTTCGGCGGCGCCGAACGACGCCCAATCGTCGAACGTGAAGACCTCGTGGCCGGCGCGAGTGAGCAGCGCCGCCAAGTCCCTCGTCGTCCCTTTCGCCACCAGCGCCACCCGAGCACGAAGCCCGGTCTGTCCCTTCCCGATAGTTGCGGTAGTCATGCCGTTCCCATTCCTGGATCGGCATTCGCGTTCCTCGCGGTGAAGACGCCGATTCTCCGCGAATCACTCATCGGGTCGTCCCGTCTCGGGAAAGGCCGACGACACCGCAGGATCGTGGCCGGCGGCAGCGCAGGGGTTTTCGCCGTCGATCAAGACCCCAGGAGCTTGCGGGCCAGATCGTCGAGATCGACAGCCTTCAGCTCGTCGAGCGAGATCGGCTCCATCGTCCTGAACTTCCGGTACTCGTCGATGCTGCTGAGTTCGACATAGTCGCGAGCGGTCATCTGGCGAGGGTCGCCGTGTTGGGTCGCGGCGGTACGGGCCGGAGACGCGCTGGCGCGATCCAGGGTCTGTTTGGCTCGGTGGCAGATGGCGAGGGTGTTCTCCAAGTTGCCGCGGATCTTGAGGAGTCGCTCCTCGTTCGCGCCGGGCAGGTCCATGCTCTTCGCGATCTTCGCGATCGCGACTTCGAGAACCGCGATCAGGCAGTTCAACTTGGTCGACAGTCGAGCGCGGTAGTCCGCCGAGCTGAGGGCTTCGGGCAGCTTGGAATCGTCGTTCTTTTCAGCGTCCATGGGGAATGCCCGGTTGGAGCACTGCACATGCCAGGATCTGCACCCCGACGAATCCCTCCGCGCCATCGGGGATTCAACGCGACGCTGCTGATTGCCACGACATGAGCGTCCGATGTGCCAGACGTGCAGCGTCTGATCGAGGAGACGGGTCGCGCAATCGCGACGGTGTCTGCTCAGTTGCTGGACAGCGCCTGCAAGTAGAGGCTCTTGGCTACGTCGTCCAGACGCTGAAGGGAGCCCTTCCCCGTCACCTGGAACGCGACCCCGCCTTCCCAGAAGAGCAGCATGCTCACCGAGGCGTCGCGGTAGCGGCCGATGGTATGCCCGACCGGTCCCGACTTGTTCATTGCGCGGACATCGGCGAACACGTCGGCCGCGTTCGGTACCTGGGCAATCGTGAAGCGATCGATGCCGTCGGTGTAGGTCGTCACCACCCGCTGCCTGGCATTCAGCGGATCCACCTTGGTCACGATGGTGTCGAGGACGTAGTCGCCACCCAGGTTCACGAGCGGATCGACGAGTCCGGGCGGATCCCCGAGGAACGCACTCGCGGCGCTGAAGGTCGGGTGGATGACCGGCGCACCACCCGCCGGAGGCGCGGGAGCAAACGACGAAACCTGGCCGAACGTGATCGACTCGACTTCGACTTCGGACAGGAAGCGACAGTTCGAATCGAACTCGGCCGCGTAGAGCGGGACGAACGACACCTGATCGACGTCGACGATCCAGATGGACTTCTCGAGAGACTGCGGGAACACGACGGTCCGATAGGCAAGTCGCCCCGCACGACTGGTCGTGCCGAAGCTGTGCAGTGTGTAGTTCTGTTGCGCTTTCCCGACGTCCCTGATGTGGAACGAGCTGTTCTCGAAGAAGGCACGTCCGTACCGCCGGTAGATCCCCTGCCATTCGCTCGTCAACGGCGAGCGAGGCGTCTCACCGACGACGGCGACGAAGTCGATCTCGAACGTCGGAGTGTTCGAGCCATTCGAGTGAACCACGAGTTGGTCTCGCACCACGACGACGTTGCCACGATCGTCGCGAAACCGACGGACCTCGACGGCGGAGTAATCCTGTTGCGTCAGCGCCTGGGCCAGCAATGGGAAGGTCGGACCGACTGACTGACCAGGACTCGTGCTGGACGTCTGTGCAATGGCAGCAACCGTCACTGCCCCGCCAATGGCGAGTGCGCGCAGACGACGCCAGATGCGTGTGCTGGCCGAGGAGAGGTGCATGGAGACGGGACAGGGCGAAGATCTAAGCGAGGTGGGTCAGGCTGTGAAGGGCGGTGTTCGGTCGAGTCGCGCGTGCCTCATCGAAGCACACCGTGCCGAAGGGCGATCGGATCGACCCCCGGAAGGGCCGCCAGATCCGCCGCATCGAGATCCCGGAAGACGATGGTCGGCACCTCGGTGGTGCCTCGCGAGAACATGAAGAAGGCGACCGTGAAGATGGCAGCACCTGCGACGCCAACCATCCAGCGGCGGACCCGGGGCCTCCTTTCGGCAACGACGCGGGCCCGGATCGCGCCCCGAACGCGCGCCCAAGCCGCCTCCGCCGGCGCCGGCGGCACCGAGCGCACCAATCGCGCAACCCCCGAATCGGCGACCGGCCCGCGCCATTCGCGCGAATCGGCAGGCGAGGTCACCGGCATCGCTTCGGAAAGCAGGTGGCCCAAGGCGGAATGTTCGGCTTGCCGGACGATCCGATCGCGAACGGCCTCACGGAGCCGTTCGTCGGCGGCGGGGGTGTTCGGACGAGAACGCAGTTGCGAGGCGAGCGCATCGCGCGCGGCGAGTCGTGCGGCGCAGAAACCACATGCTTCGACATGCGACCGGGTCTCCGGATCGAGCGGGCCCTTCCCGAAGGACTCGCGCAAGGCAGCGCGACAACGAGCGGTCATCCGACACCTCCGACATCTTCGGCGCTCGAACCCAGATCGAGGTGGGGGAAACGTGCGCGCACGACCTGTTCGAGCGCGATGTGCGCTCGGGCAAGCCGCGACTTCACCGTGCCCAATGACAATCCAAGCGTTGCCGCCAGTTCGTCGTACGACATGTCTTCCAGATAACGCAGAGCCAGGATGACACGGAGTTTCGGGCTCAACTGCGAGATCGCGACCTGCACTTGATCCCCCAACTCGCGGGTCGCGGCGCGCTCGCGAGGATCGGGTGTGTCGTCGATCGGATCGTCGTTGGCATCGATCTCGGATGCGACCAATCGCGGATGGGTGCGGCGCCTGTGGTCGATGCTGCAGTTGACCACGATGCGAAAGAGCCACGTGCTGAACAGCGCTCCGCCGCGAAAGCCGTCGAGCTTGCGAAACACTAGGGCAAACGCATCCTGGACCACGTCGAGTGCGTCGACTGCACTGCCGGTGATCCGGAACGCGATGGCATACACGCGGTCGCGATAGCGTGCGAACAACGTCTCGAACGCATGCTCGAACCCCTCCGAATCGGGCTGGCGGCATGCGTCGACCAGGTCGGCGTCGGGGTCGCGAACGAGTTCCACGGAACAGAGACGTTTCGGATACAGGCTGCGGTTCCGTGGAATCAGAGGGTGCGCACCGAAACAACGAAACCATCGACCGCGGGAAACGGCTTCAGCGAAAGGAGATGCGCTCGACAGGACGGCGAGAACGAGCCGCCCATCAGGCGCGGCGGCCGCCACGCCGCGTCAATTCCCGGTGAGGACGGAGATACCGCCAGGAATGGTCAGCAGCCAGCCAACCGAAGCCGCACAGCCGCTACCACACTCGAGTTCGTTGCAATCCGTGCACTTCGCGTCGGTCACTTCGAAGACCGTTCCGCCTGGCCCGGATCCAACCTCGGTGAGGTCCAACACACACACCTTGTTGGACTGGCAGGCCGTGGCGACCGGGGCCTCGATGGTCTGCACCGCGAAGGAGTGATCGTCGAACGGCACGATCGTCGACGGCGTCCCGGCCATGTCGAACAGGGTCACGGCCGAGTGGATGTCCCGGCCCTGCACCGAGCCTCTGCAATGGATGCTGCACGGCATCAACGCCTGTAGCAGACTCATCGAAGCAAGCGGCGTCGAGACCCTGAGCCACGTGCCGTGAACGGTCGTGTGCCGTGATTCGATGGTGGGGGCGGCGAACAAGACGCCCTCGAGAGGAATCTGGATCCCGGGGAGCCACGGGGTCTCGAACCACACCGAGAAGTTCTCGATCGGCACCGCGACCTCGACGAACCGTACGAGAACGTGAAGCCAGGCAGTGGCACCGATGTCACTGGCCGACGGCGCGCTCACGACAACGCGCATCTCGTGATCGAGCGGCCGCGGCCAGTTCGGGCTGCGCGGCGAACCACGTTGCACGACCTCTACGAAGTCGGGAAGGCCGTCGCTGTCGGTGTCGGGGTTCGACGCGCTGGTCATCACCGCCCACTCGACGTCGTCCGGCAGGAAGTCTTCGTCGCTGTCCATCAGCCCAGTCGCCGGCGTCGCTTGCAACTTGCCCACGATCGTCGCGCCTGCCGACCAACCGAAGGCGAGGGCGACAACACATGCCAACAGCGAGATTCGCGAGTATGCGACCATCAGCAGCGGTTCGAACGCGATCCGGAAGAGATAGCTGCGACCGGTGAGGGGGTTTCGGCGCAGGACGCTCAAGTTGACCACGCCCGTCGCGAGCAGGCAACGGGGCGACCTTTGGGAGGTGACCCGACTGCCGCCAGCGTTGTCTTTCGGGGATCGGGCCGATAAGACCGCCCCCTCGCGCGCCCGTAGCTCAGTTGGATAGAGCGACGGCCTCCGAAGCCGTAGGTCAGAGGTTCGACTCCTCTCGGGCGTACCAGTTCTCCGAAAGCCTTGCTGGAACACGGTTTCCCGACGGGCCGCGCACCAACACCAGCGGCGAACGCCCCTTGGCCCCCATCGAATTCCGCATCGACGCGCGGCGGGCGCACCTGCGCGAGCTCTCCGTCTCCCTCGAGTTCGACACCGCGCCTGGTACCAGCGGCGGCGCTCCGCGGGAGCAGATCGTCTTCCTGCCGACCTGGACGCCCGGTAGCTACCTGATCCGCGAGTTCGCGCGGCATCTGAGTCGGGTCGAAGCTCTGGACGCGGCGAGCGGGCGGTCGTTGGCGTGCCGCAAGGTGACGAAGAACCGCTTCGCGATCTCGCTGGCAAGCGACACCCGCCGGGTACGTCTCGACTATCGGGTCTACGCGCACGAACTGACCGTCCGGACCGCCGACGCAACCGCAGACCACGCGTTCTGGAATCATGCATGTGTGCTGCTGTGGCCGGTCGACGACCAAGACCGCGGCGCCCGGATCGGCGTTCACGCACCTCCGGGCTGGCGTCTTGCGTGCAGCTTGCCGCACGATCCCTTGCCGGACGCCTCGTCGAGCACCGACGGTTTGCTCGCAACCCTCGTCGCACGCGACATCGACGAAGCGATGGACGCGCCATGCCTCATCGGTCGTTTCGAACGAATCGAGTGGTCCGTCGGCGGTGTTCCACACGCCATCGCTCTCGACGATCTCGCCGGGGTCTCGCCTCCGCCAGGTCTCGTCGCGGACCTCACGGCGATCGTGGAGCGCGCGAAGGAACTCTTCGGCGGCTCGCTGCCGTACGAGAGCTACCTCTTCCTGTGCTTGTTCGCAGCAGATGGCCATGGTGGACTCGAACATGCAACCTCGACCACACTGCTGGCATCCCGCACCGCGTGGCGAACACCGAAGGGCTATCGCGACTTCCTGGGGCTCGCGGCACACGAGCTGTTCCACGCCTGGAACGTGAAGCGCATGCGGCCGCGTGAATTCTGGCGCTACGACTACGAGAACGAGAACTACACCGACCTGCTGTGGCTCATCGAGGGGTGGACTGCGTACTACGACGATCTGCTCTGCCAGCGCGCGGGCCTGATGACGCGAGGTGACTACCTCGCGATCGTCGCGAAGAACGTGAACGCGATGCTGAGCAACCCAGGACGGCTGCAGGCGAGCCTCGCAGAATCGAGCTTCGACGCGTGGATCCGCCTCTACCGCCCCGACGAGAACACGCGCAATTCGTCGCAGAACTACTACGGCAACGGTTCCGTCGCGGCGCTGTGCCTCGATCTCTCCGTGCGCGCCGCGTCGGAAGGCCGCGTCGCTCTCGACCACGTCCTGCGTGAGTTGTACGCGACGACGTTCGGCCGGGGTCGCGGCTACACGCTCGAGGACGTGCAGGCGGCTCTGGCACGGCTGGCCGACGACGCAGCCGTCGCCACGCTGACCTCGCTCGTGTCGCGCGATCTCGATCCCGACCTCGCAGCCATGTTCGCCCCGTTCGGCATCCGAGTGGTCGTCAAGGATTCCGATCGGCCCTGGCTCGGCATCTCGTTCGACACCGGCGGAACGAGGATCGCGTCGGTGACGCGCGGATCGCCGGCCCACGCAGCGGGCCTCTCACCTGGCGACGAAGTGCTCGCAGTCCAGAGCCTCCGCGTCGACGCGGGCCGATGGCAAGAAGTCGTGGACGCCACCGTGGTGGTGGGCCAGCCGGTCGAGGTACTGCTCGCACGGCGGGGCGTCGTGGCGAAGTGCGTGGTGACACCGGCGCGAGGCCCGGGCACGGTCTCGCTCGAAATCGAGCAGAACCAGGACGCGGGAAAGCGAGCCTTGCTCGATGGCTGGCTCACGGCAGATCGCGAGACAGCGAGTCCAGCCAAGAACTGACGGGCGGCGTTTGGATCGAACGCGACGCCCTGGGATCCCGATTCAGAGCCGAGCGTGCGTACCGTCGCAGAAGGGCTTGTTGCCGCTTTCACCACACGCACACCACCGGACGGTGCACGACTTCTCGAGAACCACCTTGAGGGGCGTCGCGTCGGTGCCGCGATGACTCCCGTCGCAGTACGGATACCGCATGCTCGCGCCGCAGCGACACCACGCGTACTTCCCCGGTTCGCACGAGTCGACGAACGGTCCGTGCTGTTTCCTGCCCGGGGGAGTCGCCATGAAGGGGACGCGACGGTCGAGGGGACGCGACGGTCGAGGGGACGCGACGGTCGAGGGGCCGCGAATCAGCGGAAACGCCGGATGACGCCGCGAACCACGCCTCGGAGCTGCACGCGCGTCGTGAAGATCGGCTCCATGCTCGAGTTCGCGGGCTGCAACCGAAACGTGCCATTGCGTTCGCGGTAGAAGCGCTTCAGCGTCGCCTCCTCGTCGTCGAGGATCGCGACGACGATGTCGCCATCGTTCGCGGTCTCACGCCGCTCGACCACGACCAGATCTCCGTCGTCGATGTGGTCCTCGATCATCGACTTGCCGCGCACTCGCAGGAGGTAGATGCGATCGCCGGTCGGCACGAGGTCTGTGAGCGCGACATCCTGGCGATCCTCGAGCGCCTCGATCGGCCGCCCCGCGGCGATCATCCCGACGATCGGAACCGTCGGGACTCGCGACTCGCCGACGTCCTCCCGCGCGTCCGGGTCGTGCAGGATCGCCACCGCACGCGCCTTCGCCCGATCGCGGTGGATCGCCCCCTTTCGCGTGAGTTGGTTCAGGTGCTCGTGGATGGTGATCTTGCTGACCCCGAGTGCCTGCGCGGCTTCGTCGAGAGTCGGCGCGATACCCTTCTCGCGGCGATAGTCGCGAAAGTAGCGAAGCACTCGGATCTGCTTCTCCGTAAGCATGAGCTTCACGTGAGGAATCCTCTCAGGTTCGAAAGCTGTTCGTTCGGCCTCTGTTCTCCGTGCATCGGATGGACCGATACCAAGGCGATCATGCGAACAAGGCGAGCACGAGGAACGAGGCCATGAGGATACACGCGCCGGCGAGTTCGAGGAAACGGTGGATTCGCCGCAAACCCAAGGACTTGGCCCCGCGACGACCGCGGACCGACGTCCGGCCTCGACCGGCGGGGCGCAACGCATCGGGCCGTGGACCGCGGAACGACGGAGACCGGACAGGGGACGGGGCGAACAACATGCGAACCTCGTTTCGGTTAAGGTTCGTTGCATGTTAGCTGTCTGTTCGTATTTGTCAACTCCCTCCCGAACGGGAACTGGTCGGGCGCCAGTACGAACCTCGCCCCGGCACCTCGGCGTAGTGCGAAATCCCGGTGCCGCCTCGCGGTTCGCAACTCCATGACCGGGCCCACCGCCCCCCGCCTCAGGATGCAGCGCGCCACCGATAGCCTGCGCACGGAACACACGCTCGCCGCGCGGGCGCTCGCCGTCCTGACCGCGATCGCCCGACACGTGCGCAACGGCGACTCGTTCCCGACCCAGGACGTAGCGGTCGTCCTTCGCTTCCTGCGCGAGTCCCTGCTGGCAGTCCACATGCGCAAGGACACGGATGTCGTCTGGCCGGCACTCGCGATGCACGGCGACGAGTCGACGGCCGCCCGGATCGGCGAGTTGTTCCGGCTTCACGCGGATGTGACCGACCTCGTGCACTCGTTGATGCTCTTCTGGGAGCCGGTCGACGATCTGTCCGCGCCCGAACGCCTCGGGTTTGCCGACACCGTCGACGCGTTGGTCGCGAGCGTCCGCCGGATGCAGAAGATCGAGGAGGGCGCGCTGTTCCCCGCTTGCGACCATGTTCCGGCCGACGATCGCCTCGATTGGCCGAGGCGCTTCGCCGAACTCGAAGCGGATCGCGCTCCGTTGGCGTGGAGCGAACGCATCGCGACCCTGGAACGCGTCTGGTCGCGCTGAATCGCGGACTTGTTCGCCCGAGAGCGGTCCGCAGAATGGGAGGACTGGCGAGCGTCGTGAACCGGGTCGGTCAGCCCGGTACGGCGCCCGGAAACCCGAATGCTGCTCGAACTGCAACGCCCCCTCGTCTTCCTCGACTTCGAATCCACCGGTCTCGACACCGGGAACGACCGCATCGTCGAGCTGGCATTCGTGCGGCTGCTCCCCGACGGCCGTCGTGAATCGCTGGTCCGCCCCGTGAATCCAGGCGTGGCCGCGATGAGCAAGGGCGCGACGAAGGTGACCGGCATCCACACCAACGACGCATGCGGCCTGTTCGGCGACAACGGAAAGAAGCCCGCGCAGCCGCTGCGCAAACTCGGTCCGGAGCTGATCGCGTTCCTCGGCGACAGCGACATCGCCGGTTTCAACCAGATCGCCTACGACATCCCGCTCTGGCTCGCCGAGTGCAAGCGCCACGGCATCGCGTTCGACATGAAGGGTCGCCATCAGGTCGACGTGAAAGTCCTCTTCAACGTCTGCGAGAAGGCCTGGGACCGCTTCCTCATGGGCCCGCGCAACCTGAGCGCTGCGGTGCGTCACTACTGCGGTCGCGAACACGAAGGCGCCCACTCGGCCGAAGCGGACACGCAGGCGACGGTCGACGTGCTGCTCGCGCAGTTGAAGCGTCACCCTGATTTGCCGCGCAACGTGAAGGATCTCGCCGACTTCTGTGCCCGCAACAGCGACCGCGAACGCGACGACGACGCGGGTCGAGGCCGCACCGGCAGCGCGCTCGCATGACGTTCCGGACGAAGCTGCGCTACCGCTTCGGCGACATCGACGACGCCGGGATCGCCTACTACCCGAAGCTGCTGCACTACTTCCACTGTGCGTTCGAGGACTGGTGGAGCGACGGGCTCCAGCATCCGTATCCGCGCCTTCTGCACGACGACGCACTCGGCATGCCGGCGGTCAAACTCGAAGCGGAGTTCTTCTCGCCGGTGCGCTACGGCGACGAGCCCTTCGTCCATCTCGGCGTGCTGCGCATGAGCACCGGATCCGTCGAGTTCGGATTCTGGATGACGCTCGGCGACGACCCGAAGCCGTTGTGCCGGGCACGCGTGGTCGCAGCGACGGTCGACATGCGCAAGATGCAGAAGTGTCCGTTGCCGGACGTCTGGCGCGAACGATTCCGCCCGTTCGTGATCCGCGAAGAGGACTTTCCCCGCGGTCGCTGACGGAAGCGGCGAGTTCGCCGACGGACGCGATCCGCGCGCCCGGAACTCAGAGCCGGAACTCGCGCGGGAAGAACCCGAGGCTGGCGCCCGAGCGCACACCGAACACCGTCGCCACGTTCTCCGCCGACAGCGCCGCCGCTGGCGGCGCATCGACGAACAACCTGCCGCCGTGCAGCAACACGACCCGATCGCTGTGCGGCGCCAGCAGGTTGAGGTCGTGCGACGCGACGAGAACGCCGCGCCGCGCGGTCGCGAGCTGGCGCAGCAAGGCGACGAGCTGCAGCGCGTGCTCGAGGTCGAGGTTGTTGGTGGGCTCGTCGAGCAGGAGAAGCGGTGCTTCGGTCGCGAGCGCTCGCGCGACCGCGATGCGCCGCTGCTCGCCGCCCGACAGCGTCGTGACCGGGCGATCGGCGAACGGCATCGCGTCGACGGCCCGCAGCGCCCGCTCCACCGCCGCGAGGTCGTCGGGCTGCAGCCGCGATCCGCGACGGCGATGCGGGTGCCGCCCCATCGTGACCAGTTCGCGACCGGTGAACTCGAAGGCGTGCTCGGTGTCCTGGGGCACGAACGCGAGCTCGCGGGCGCGCGCGAGTGCCGGCCAGGCCGCGAGCGCGCGGTCGTGCAGCGAGACCGTGCCCCGGCCGGGAGCCACTGCACCGAGCAGCACGCGCAGCAGGGTGCTCTTGCCGGCGCCATTGCGACCGGCGAGGAGCACGAGCTCGCCCGGGCGGAGCGCGAAGGACGTTCCGTCGAGCACCGTCCGATTGCCGAGCCGGACGACCAGGTCCGCGGCGCACAGCGCCGTCACAGGACCTCCCCTCGCCGATGGCGTGCCAGGAGGTAGAGGAAGTACGGCGCACCCAGCATCGCGGTGACGACCCCGAGCCGAAGATTCGCTTCGGGCGGCGCCACACGGCAGACGACGTCGCTCGCGACGAGCAGCGAGCCGCCGAGGAGTGCCGCTGTCGGCAACAGCGCCCGGTGCGACGGCCCGACCACCAGGCGTGCGAGATGCGGCACCACGAGACCGACGAACGCGATGCCGCCGGTGTTCGCGACGGTCGTCGCGGTGAGCCCGCACGCGAACCAGAGCAGAACGCGGCGTGCGCGTGGAGCGTC
>JAEUHQ010000076.1 GCA_016794565.1 Planctomycetota bacterium
GTCGCAGAAGCGATCGCCGTCGAGCACGCCCGTGTCCTCCAGCTCGAACTCGCGCTCGTGCAGACCGCGTTCGCGGTTGGCGCGGACGAGCTGGTCGTACGGATACGCAGCGTGCGGGTACTGGTAGAGGCCGCGCATGTAGGAATGCGTCGGCGTCGAATCGAGGTAGTACCAGTTCTCCTTCACGTCCTCGCCGTGGTTGCCCTGGGGACCGGTGAGCCCGAAGAGACGCTCCTTCAGGATCGCGTCCTTGCCGTTCCACAGCGCGAGCCCGAAGCACAGGCGGCACTCACGGTCGGTGATGCCGAGCAGGCCGTCTTCGCCCCAGCGGTAGGCACGGCTGCGCGCATGGTCGTGAGGGAAGTAGTTCCAGCAGTCGCCGTCAGCGCTGTAGTCCTCGCGCACGGTGCCCCACTGCCGCTCGGACAGGTAGGGGCCCCATCGCTTCCAGTTCTCGGTGCGGCGGGAATCGGCGTCGAGGCGCGCGAACTCGGCTCGGTCAGGCGATCGCATGGGAGAGGTCTTCCTTCGTGGAGGCATGGGTCGGGGCGGACAACACGGCCTCGATGCGCAGCAACTCGCCGAGCGACCAGGCCTGGAAGGGACAGCCGCGCGGCGTGTGCGGCGCGTCGCCGTCGAAGATCTCGCTCACGTGGCCGAGACCGGCCGCGTCGAGATGACGGAACAGGGGTCGGACGAAGCGGGCGCGCGCGGTGGCGCGGTTCGCGGCGGTGTCGCCGTGCACCCGGAGCCACGCTTCGACGAACGGCCCGATCAGCCACGGCCAGACGGTGCCGTTGTGGTACGCGAGGTCCCGCTGGCGCACGTCACCGGAGCAGACCGGCGCGTAACCGGTCTCCCGGTGCGCGAGCGTGCGGAGGCCGAACGGTGTCAGCAGTTCGCGTTCGACGGCTGCGACCACTTCGATTGCGCGTGGTCCGTCGAACAGAGCGTGCGGGAGGCCGCCGATCGCCAGGATCTGGTTGCAGCGCAGCCGGGAGTCGATGGCGCCGGGCACGTGCTCCGCGTCCACCACGTCGCAGAGCCAGCGGTGTTCGTGGTCCCAGAAGCGCTCCTCGAACGAACGGCGTACACGCTGCGCAACCTCGCGCCATCGCGCCTCGAGGCGACCGGCGATCGTGAGTGCGTTGAACCAGAGTGCCTGCAGTTCGACCGGCTTGCCGATGCGCGGCGTCACGACCTTGCCGTCGACGACCGCGTCCATCCACGTGATCTGCAGGCCGCGTTCGCCGGCGCGCAGCAGTCCGTCGGCGCGGTCCATCGCGATGCCGTGGCGCGTGCCAGCGGCGTAGCCGTCGACGATCGAGCGGATCGCGTTCTCGAGGATGGCGCGGTCGCGTGCCGACGGATCGGTGCGGCGAAGCAACTCGTCGGCGGCGACCACGAACCAGAGCGCCGCGTCGGCAGTGTGGTACTCGGCGACGTCGCCCTGGTCGGGGAAGCGGTTCGGCAACATGCCGCCCGACACGTGCCGTGCCCATTCGCACAGCACGTCGCGCGCGACGTCGAGGCGGCCGGTCGCGAGGCAGAGGCCGCGGATCGACAGGAAGGTGTCGCGCCCCCAGTCGGTGAACCACGGATAGCCGGCGATCAGCGACCGACCGCCGTCGCGGGCGACCACGTAGGCGTCGGCGGCGCGATGCAGCGGCGAGGCAAAAGCGGCGCGCCGCGCTCGTTCGCGCGCGCGGCAGAAGTCCACGTCGCGCAGATCCGTCGGCAGCGACCCGGCGGCGAACACCAGATCCGCCGGGCCTCGCCGCAGGTCGAACACGAACGTACCCGGCGCGAGCAGATCCTCGTGCGCGTCGTAGCCGCGTTCGCGTTCGTCCTCGTACAGGAACCCGCGGTACCACAGTGGCTCCGTTGTGTACGTGCCGTTGCCGTGCGTGAGGATGTCGGGCGAGCCGTGTGAAAGCTGCCATCGGACACCGCTCTCGTGCGGTTCGTCGACGACGCGGAAGCCGTCGGTTTCGCGGCGCAGGGTGTGGTAGTCGCGGCCGGCGAGGAACGGCCGCACCCGGAGTTCGACCGGTTCGCCGCTCGCCGGCGGCGACAGCATCTCCCACCGTTGCACGACTGCTGCAGAACCGTGCGGCACGAACAGTTCGTGCGCGATGCGCATGCCGTTCGCGAACGCGAACTCCCAGCGCGGCCACGGTTCGTGCTCGAACGCGACGACGTGGGTGTCGCCGCGAGGATGCAGCACGCCAGCGCCGTACGCCTGCACGCCGAGCGGTTGGCGATCGTCGCCGACACGGACATCGACGTCTTGCCCCGCGACGAGCACCATGCGCCCGGTCGGGGGAGTGGTCGCGGCACACAGCAACGCGTGGTAGCGCCGCGTGCGGACCAGGTCGGCCGTGCCCGAAGCGAAGCCGCCGAGGCCGTCGGCCTCGAGCCATTCGCGACGCGGTTGTCGTGCGTGCATCGTCGTCTCCGTTCGCCGGGAGAAGGGTCAGGCGGTGGCGCGGACGGGGTCGAGTGCGGTGCGGCCCGCGCGGCGGCGCAGGGCGTCGAGCGAGAACCGGCCCGGACCGAACGCGAAGACGAGCAGCGACGCGAGCAGGAACGGGTAAGGCGCGGCTTCGGTGAACGATCGCAGGCTCGCGAACGCGTCGCGGTGAGCGGTCAGGTACGCGACGGCCATGTTCCCGAGCAGCAGTGCCGAGATCAGGCGGCTGCCGAGGCCCCCGAGCATCAGCAGACCGCCGACGCATTCGAGGCAGCCGATGAACAGTGCGTTCACGTACGGCGCCGGCAGTCCGAGGCTCGCGAAGAACTCGCTCGTCCCCTGCAGGTTGCCGAGTTTGCCGAGTCCCGTGCGGAAGAAGAGCCACCCCCACGTCACGCGGACGAACAGCAGCGCCGGATCACGAAGGCGCTGGGCGATCGGCAGGAGAAAGCGATCCTCGAACGACGGCTGTGCGGTGTTGGTCATGCGCCGTTCGATGCGCACGGCACCGCTGGGTTACTCGGACGGCGGATTGCACGCAGGCGCGAAACCTGGGGCGCCTCTGCGCATCGAACCCGCGACGGCGAGCGGCGCGTGCCGCGGATCGTCCATTCCCGAACACACGCGCGGCCCATCGCCGCGGAGCAATCCGATGAAGAAGAACTCGAAGAAGATCTCGTCCCTCCTCGTTGGCGCCGCGTTCGCCGGGCTCATGGCCGGCACGACGACGCTCGCATCCTGCGGCGGTGACACGAAGGCCGGCACGGAGAAGAACGGCTGCAACGGGCCGAACGGCTGCAACGGTCACGCGGCGAAGAAGGAAGCGAACGGCTGCAACGGTCCGAACGGGTGCAACGGTCAGGCCGCGAAGAAGGAGGCCAACGGCTGCAACGGCCCGAACGGGTGCAACGCCGCGAAGAAGACGCCGGAGAAGAAGAGCTGAGCGGCCCCAACCGGGACGACGACGGCGGCGCGGTCCACGAGGATCGCGCCGCCGTTCGTTTCGTGCCGGAGGTTTGCACTGCGTTGTTCGTTCGGCTGCGAAACGCGCCGCCGCGACGCGCATCACAAGACCATGAGCGAACCTGTGCGCATCCTGATCCTCGGCGGCGGTTTCGCCGGCGTCTACGCGGCGATGGAGCTGGAGCGGCGCCTCGGACGCGACAGCGGCGTCGCGATCACGATCGTCAGTCGGGACAACTACTTCCTGTTCACGCCGATGCTGCACGAGGTCGCCGCGTCCGATCTCGACGTGACGCACATCGTGAACCCGATCCGCAAACTGCTGAAGCGCGCCGCCTTCTACCAGGGCGAGGTCCAGAGCGTCGACCTGCAGGCTCGGCGCGTGCGGGTGTGCCACGGTGCCGAAGTGCCGCACTGCCACGATCTCGAGTACGACCACCTCGTGCTCGCGCTCGGCTCGAGCACCAACTTCTTCGGGACGCCCGGCGCCGCGGAACTCGCGTTTCCCATGCGGACGCTCGGCGATGCCCTCGCACTGCGCAACCGGGTGCTGACGAGCCTCGAGGAGGCCGACTCCGAGTGCTGCGCGGCGACGCGTGCGGGCCTTCTCAACTTCGTCGTCACGGGCGGCGGCTTCGCCGGCGTCGAGACGATCGGCGCGATCCACGACTACGTGCGCGAATCGCTTCGCTTCTACCCGAACCTGCGCGCGAGCGACGTTCGCATGGTGCTCGTGCACTCGGGTGCGACGCTCCTGCCCGAACTGGATCCTCGCCTCGGCCGGTACGCCGAGCGCGTGCTGCGTTCGCGCGGGATCGAGATCCGGCTCGAAACGAAGGTCGCGTCGATGACCGACCGCGGCGTCACGCTTTCGGACGGCGAAGTGCTGCCGTCGCGCACGCTCGTGTGGGCCGCCGGCAACGCGCCGCACGCCCTCCTCGGCACGCTGCCCTGCATCAGGGAACGCGGCCGCGTGCTCGTCGACGATCACCTCCGTGTCGGCGGTTTCCCGGGGGTGTGGGCCCTCGGCGACTGCGCCCTGGTACCCGACCCGCGCACCGGCGGCTTCCACCCGCCGACCGCGCAACACGCGAGCCGGCAGGCGAAAGTCGTCGCCAACAACGTCGCCGCCGCGCTCGGCCGCGGTCGTGCGCGACCGTTCGCGTTCCGCACTCTCGGACAGCTCGCGAGCATCGGCCACCGCTGCGGCGTCGCGCAGATCCTCGGCCTCCGCTTCTCGGGGTTCGTCGCGTGGTGGCTCTGGCGCACGATCTACCTGGCGAAGCTCCCGCGCATCGAACGCAAGGTGCGCGTGTGTCTCGACTGGACGCTCGACTTGTTCTTCAGCAAGGACCTGGTGCAGAGCCCGGCCGGCGGCGGTCCGCCGCTCGGTCGTGGGCGTGCCGTGCCGGCGCCGGAGACACCGCCGGCGCGCGTGCCGGTGGGCGCACCATGACCGCGATTTCCCTGTCGCCGCGACTTTCGCAGATTCCGCGAAACGTCAGCTGGAGCCCCGGCATCGGAGCGGCCGGTTACTCTCTCCGGCTCCTCCGCTCCGCGCCCATGCCACGCGTTCCCGACGTGCCGTTGCCATCGTCCCGCAGTGGGCCAGGTGTGCCGGACGGTGAGGAGGCGGTCCTGATCGCGGCCCTGCGGCGCGGCGAAGACACCGCCTTCGCGAGTCTCCTCCGCGAACACGGTGCGCCCTTGCTGGCGACGGCGCGCCGCATGCTCGGCTGCGAGGAGGACGCCCGCGACGCACTGCAGGACGCGTTCCTGTCCGCTTTCCGCGCGGTCCACGCGTTCGAAGGCAAGTCGCGCCTCGGCACCTGGCTCCACCGCATCACCGTGAACTCCGTGTTGATGAAGCTGCGCAGCCGGAAGCGAGCTTGCGAGCGCCGGATGGAAGACCTCGTCCCGCACTTCACCGACGACGGTCATCACGTCGAGCCGCCGTGCCCGTTCAGCGACGCCGCGGTGAGGGCGCTCCAGTCGAGCGAGAGCCGCATGATCCTCTGGCGCGCCATCGAGCAGTTGCCGGACGCATACCGCGAAGTCATCGTGTTGCGCGACATCGAAGGACTGTCCACCGAAGAAGCGGGCACTCACCTCGGCATCACTGCCAACGCCATCAAGATCCGCCTGCATCGAGCCAGACAAGCACTGCGTACGCTGCTCGGCGACTGCTCGGAGGACCTGTCGCCATGACCTGCCGCGAATTCGCCGAGTTCCTCGACGCCTGGCTCGCGGGCCTTCTGCCGGCCGAGCAGGCCGGGGCCTTCCGACGACACCTCGCCGTGTGCCCGCACTGCGTCAACTACCTCGACGGCTACCGTCGGACCGTCGACGCCGTCGAACAGCTTCGAGCCGCGGAGACCGTGCCGGAGGAAGTGCCCGCCGATCTCGTGCGAGCGATCCTCGCGTCGCGGAAGGAGAGCTGATCCGCAGCCCGCGATCAGTGTGACGTCTTCGCCTGGGCGACGACGATGCCGAGCCGCGCGGCAGGCTCGTTCCACGCGGCGAAGAGCGACTCGAAGCGCCTGGCATCGGCAGCTCGAACGAACAGCACGAAGTCGTGTCCGACCGCGCACGCGTTCGCGGCATCCATCCGTCGTGCGCCGGGAAACCACTCCTCGAACGGGGCCGGTGGCCGCAACGTGCTCAGGTCGAACTCGACATCGAGCCCGGCCGGCAGAGACGAACGCACCCGTTCCAGCAGACTGCCCTCGTCGATCGCGATCGCGCGGAACGGCCACCGGTCGCGGATCGGCCTGTGCATGACACTGGCGTGGCTCGCGCGGGCAGCCGTGAGTGTGCGACCCACCGAGTCGCCGTTGTCGAGGCTGCGTTCGATCGGGATGCCGTGTTCGGCGGCAAACGCGCCGAGGAACATCGAATCGCCGTCGACCGGCCCGGTGCCTCGGAGCGCGAGGACGACGTCGCCCGGCTGCGGCACGAGAGGCGGTGACTCGAGCGCGATTCCCGACACCGTGATGCCGACCTGCTCGTCGGCACTGACGGTCGCGAGCTGGACGGTGATCGGGAGGTCGTGTGCGCGACAGGCGCGCGCCACACCGGCGACCACGTCCTCGGCGAAACCACCCTCTTCGCGGCCCGCGACGCTCAAGCAGGCGGCCTGCGGCAGCACGTGCATCGAGAGCAGTTCGTTGACGGCGGAGTGGATCATGTCGATCCCCACGGCTTCGACCTGATCGAGCTGCAGCGCGAGCGCGAACTTCGCCCCGAGCCTGCGAACCGACACGACCAGCGGCGGACTGACCGCATCGGTCGGGCGCGTCGACGGCTGGATCAGGTCGGCGAGCCAACGGAGCACGTTCGACCACGGTGTGGGAGCGCTTCCACCGTTCATGCGGGCCGGCAGCATACCCGGGTCATCCGTCGCGGGCGCGGATGGGTGTCGCCGGCCTACGGTTGCTTCGCAGGCGAGGGGGGTGCGGTGGCCGGCGTGGCCGGCAGGCGGTTCAGCGCCTCGAGTGCCGCGGTGACGAGACGCGACGACACGTCGCCGACGAACCACCGCACCTGGGTCGTCGTCAGGCCCTGGCCGAGATCGGCGTCTTCGGCATCGGGGTAGAGGACCGGCTCCTCGGGAACACCGAACGCCAGCGGCGGCAGATCGTCGTCGGGCGTCGCCTGGTGCACCTTCGCGAGCAGGCCGTGCAGGTCGACGCCGCGGAGCATCAGCACTTCCCACGGCTTCTCGTCGAGGCGGCGCGCGAACAGCTCGTGCAGTGCGAGCACGTGACGGCACGGCTTCTCGGGGAGGTCGCACGAGCAGCCGAACGTGACACTGCGCGCGTCGGGGAACAGCGGCTCCCCCACGATGCGGGCGACGAGGCGGTCGAACGATCGCGGCACGCGGCCGTTCTCGAGCGCCTCGACGATGGACTTGCTCCGGCGCAACACGCGGACGAGCGTCATCCAGTCCTTCTGAGGCAACGTGCGGATCTGCAAGCTGACCTCGTGGATCGAGCCCATCGAGCCCTCCATCTCGGCACGGATCGAACCGGCGCGGATGCGGACCATGGGCTTCCGGATGCTCGGCAGCGCGTCGAGTGCCGCCGCCAGACGCGCGTCGTCGACACCGCGGGTCGCTTCGCGACGCCAGCGTTCGCCGAGGGAGACTGCCTTGCGCTCCATCATGCGAGCGCCTCCTTGCGATCCAGGGTGAGCAGGCGCTTCAGCTCGTCGTTGCTCAGCTCGGTGATCCAGTTCTCGCCCGCGGCGAGCAGGCTGTCCGCGACTTCGCGCTTGCGATCGAGCATCTGCTGGATGCGCTCTTCGAGCGTGCCGGTGCACACGAACTTGTGCACGAAGACGTTGCGCGACTGGCCGATGCGGAACGCGCGGTCCGTTGCCTGGTCCTCGACGGCCGGGTTCCACCAGCGGTCGAAGTGGAACACGCGGTTCGCGGCGGTGAGGTTGAGACCGGTGCCGCCCGCCTTCAGTGACAACACGAAGATCTTCGGGCCTTCGGGGCGCGACTCCTGGAAGTCGGTGACCATGTGGTCGCGCTCCTTCTGCGGCACGCCCCCGTGCAGGAACAGGACGGTCGGGCCGTGCACGCTCTCGAAGTAGGTCTTCAGCAGCGACCCCATCTCCTTGAACTGCGTGAACACGAGACAGCGGTCGCCCTCTTCGATCGCCTCCTCGACCATCTCGCCGAGCAGATCGAGTTTGCCCGAGCGGCTCGGCAGTGTGCTGCCGTCCATCAGGTAGTGCGCCGGGTGGTTGCACACCTGCTTCAGGCGCAGCAGCGTCGTGAGGATGGCGCCGCGGCGCTGGATGCCCTCGGCGGCCTTCTCGACCTCCTGCAGACCCTTTCGGACCACGGACTCGTAGAGGATCGCCTGCTCGCGCGACAACGTGGCAGCGACGATCTGTTCCGACTTCTCCGGCAGGTCCGCGACGATCTCGGGGTCGGTCTTCAGGCGGCGCAACACGAATGGTCGCACGAGCCGCGCGAGTGCGGACATCGAGCCCTTCTGCCGCTGCTTCACGATCGGGTGTTCGAGCGTCTGCGTGAACTGCGACCGCGAACCGAGCAGACCCTCGTTGAGGAAATCCATGATCGACCACAGGTCGAGCGGGCGGTTCTCCAGCGGCGTGCCCGTGAGCGCGAGCCGGAAGTGGCCCTTCAGCTGCCTCGCGATCTGTGACTGGCGCGTCGTCGGGTTCTTGATGTTCTGCGCTTCGTCGAGCACGACGCCGTCGAACGTGACGTCGGCCATCACCTCTTCGTCGCGCTGCAGCAGGTTGTAGCTGGTCAGCACGATGTCACAGCTCGCGAGCATCGAGCGGAAGTCCTCGGCGGTCTCCGCGCGGCCCTTGCCGTGGTGGAGCACGACGCGCAGGGACGGCGCGAACCGCAACAGCTCGCGGCGCCAGTTCCCGAGCACGGACACCGGGCACACGATCATGATCGCGCCGGTCGAACCGCGGCGTTTGCGCCAGTCGAGCATCACGGTGATTGCCTGTACGGTCTTGCCGAGACCCATGTCGTCGGCGAGGCACGCACCGAAGCCCTGGTCGACCAGGAAGTGCATCCACGCGTGGCCGCGCTGCTGGTACGGGCGAAGTTCGCCCTGGAACTCGACCGGGATCGGTCGATTCTCCACCGAGCGCGACTGCTCGAGGTTGAGCAGCAACTGTTCGAGTCGCGGAGTGCTCGCGATCGACTCCATCGCGAGACCGTGCAGGTGCGAGGCGCCGCCGAGGCGAAGCCGAAGCGCTTCGAAGAAGGAGATGCGCTCTCCCCCTTCCTTCATGCGCTTCTTGAAGTCGCGCAGTGCTTCGCGGTCCTTCGGCGACAGGAGCACCGGGCGTCGGTCGATGAAGACGAGCGGCGTCTTCGCGTCGACCAACTCGTCGAACTCGCTCTGGCTGAGCTCCTTGTCGCCCACCGCGAGGCTCCAACGGAACTCGAACCACGGGCGCGGATCGCTGCCCTGGCCCTTGCCCTCGACGATCGCGACGCGCGCGGAGAGGCGCTGCATCGACTCGACGCCGGGGAGCGTCAGCTCGAAGCCTTCGGCCTCGAGGAGCGGCATGTGGTCGAGGATCTGGTCGAGTTCCTGGCGCGTCAGGCTCGCACGGCCGTCGGCGAGGTTGCGGGCGCGGCGGATCGCCGGCAGTTTCTCGGAGACTCGCTCGAGGACCTGCTCCACGCGGTACACGCTGTCCGTCGCGATCTCGTTCTGGAACGGCGATGCCGAGAGTCGCTGGTGCAGGCTCTCGATCGTCTCGGTGAACGCGATCGTCGGGATCGGCCGCACGAGGATCTGCAGTCCCCACGGCGCGCCCTCCTCGAGCGGCTTGTCGGGGACCAGGATCTCGAGCACGGGCACCATCGGTGTGTGCCAGAACTCGCGCGGCAGACGCTCCGCCTTCTCGAATCGCGGCGCCGGCGGCGAGCCGTTCTCCGCGGCGCGGCGCAGCACGTGGTCGAGCGCGTGGCCGACGAACGCGACGAGGAAGTTGCGTTGCGTGATCGCGTAGACCGGATCGTCGGGGACGGCGAAGCGCGCGGTGCACAAACTGCCGGGGACGAGCTCGGCGATCGCCGCGAGGACCCACTGGGTCTCGGCGCTCCAGTGCGGCACGAACTGGAACATGCCCGGCTGCGGCGCTGGTGCGAAGTCGCCGCGTTCGACGAGGCGCTGCACGAGGCGGCTCGCCGCAGCGAGAGCGCGGATCGACGGCGACTCCTTCGCGGGGTCGAGCGACGCGAGCCACGGGACCGCGTCGGCGAGCGAGAAGCCGAGCGCGGGGATCGACCAGAGCGCCGAGGCGACGCGACGCTGGGAACGGTCGTCCTCCTCGGCGTCGTTGTCGGATCCGACGAGCCACGGTCTGAGCGTGGACTCTTCCGACGGGATCAACAACTGCGCTTCGACGCGCTCCGCCCGCGAGGCCATCGCCTCGGGCAGGGCTGCCGTGGCGCCGTCGAGGCCCGTGTCCGACCAGATGGCGATCCGCGCGTCCGCGGACTGGCGGCTGTGCAGGTAGGCGGCTAGCAGATTAGTGACCGGCGTGCGGAGCTGGCTGGACCCATCCCTTGTCGACGGGCGCCTTCGTCGTGTGGAGCGAGTTGTCGATTCGGCGGGTTGCCAGGTCGGTCAACGTGAACAGGAACAGAAGCGAAAGGAAGAGGAACGAGCTCAGGAAGACGATCTTGTTGATCGCGGTGTCCCACTTCAGGTGCATGAAGAAGGCCATGACGAGCGACGCCTTCACCGAAGCGATCACCATGGCGATCAGCATGTTGGCGCTGCCGAAGTCGAAGCGCGAGGTCGCGACCGTGATCGCCGTCAGGATCAGGAGGGCGACCAGCACGTTGGCGAACATCCGCGAGCTCGACACGTGGTGATGGCCCATCTGCAGGTCGCCGTGGGCGTGTCCGGCGTGGACGTCGTGGGTGTGAGCGCTCATCACGGCACCAGGTAGAGCAGGGGGAAGAGGAAGATCCAGATCAGGTCGACGAGGTGCCAGTAGAGGCCGACGAGGTCGACAGGCAGGAAGTAGCCGGCGTGGAAGCGACCCTTCGCGGCGCCCTTCATCACCCAGAGGATGAGGCCCGCACCGATCAGCACGTGCAGACCGTGGATCGCCGTCATCGTGACGTAGATCGCGAAGAAGAGGTGGCCGTGCGGCACGCCTGCCATCACTCCGTGGTAGTCCTTGAACCACGGCAGCTGGCCCGTCGCCGTGTCGTAGCCGTGGAACATCTCGGGGAACACGAACAGGCCGTGGTCGTACTTGGCCTTGTACTCGAAGAACTTGACGACCATGAAGATCGCCGCGCCGAGCACAGTGAGGCCGCAGTAGACGAGCAGCTTCTTCTTCTGGCTGGTCTGCGCGGAGCGCACACCCATCGCCATCGTCCACGAGCTCAGCAGGAGCACCGACGTGTTCAGCGCGCCGAGCTTCCAGTCGAGCTGGTGACCGCCGAGCCGGAACGTCTCGGGGTAGGCCTCGTGGTAGTAGAAGTAGGCGGCGAACAGTCCGCCGAAGAGCAGGATTTCCGTCGCGAGGAACAGCCAGAAGCCGAGCTTCGCGGCCTGGAACTCCTGCACCGGCGTGTCGAAGTGGTGCGCCACCGTGTGGGGCAGGAACTCGGGACCCGGTGCCGGGATCACTACCGAGTGGTGACCGTCGTGACTCATGCTTGGAATCCTGTGAGCGCGGTGGCGATGCGAGGAGCGTGGCGTCGGATCAGCTGACGGGCGTCTGCGTCGTGCGCAGGTCGAGGGTCGAGTAGTCGTAGACCTCGGTGGTCACACTGGGCGGGTGGTCGAAGTTCTCGAGCGGCGGCGGCGTCGGCGTGTGCCAGTCGAGCGTGACGCCCCCCCACTGGTTCTGCATCGCCTTCTTGCCGCTCAGCAGCGACGCGACGAGGTAGAAGACCATCAATGCGACGCCGGACCCGAGCACCATCGCGCCGATCGTCGACGCCCGGTGGTAGGCCTCGAAGTCCGGGACGTAGGTCGCATACCGGCGCGGCATGCCGCGGCTGCCCATGATGAACTGCGGGAGGAACGTCAGGTTGAAGCCGACGAAGATGATGCCGCAGGCGATCTTGGCCAGCGTTTCGTCGTACATCACGCCGAACATCTTGGGCCACCAGTGGTGGAGGCCGGCGAAGAAGGCCAGCGCGATCGAACCCATCATCACGTAGTGGAAGTGCGCGACGACGAAGTAGGTGTCGTGCAGATGGATGTCGACGTTGAGCGCGCCGAGGATGACACCCGTGAGACCGCCGATCGCGAAGATGATCAGGAACGCGATCGTGTAGAGCATCGGTGAGTTGAGGGCGATCGAGCCCTTCCACACCGTCGCCACCCACGAGAATTCCTTGATGGCGGTCGGGATGGCCACGAAGAAGGTCAGGAACGAGAACGCGAACATCGCGTACGTCGACTGACCCGACGTGAACATGTGGTGGCCCCACACGAGGAAGCTGATGATCGCGATCGCGATCGAGCTGAACGCGATCAGCTTGTAGCCGAACAGCGGCTTGCGCGAGTGCACCGAGACCAGCTCGCTGATGATGCCGAAGGCCGGCAGCACCATGATGTAGACGGCCGGGTGGCTGTAGAACCAGAAGAAGTGCTCGAACAGCACCGGGTCGCCGCCGAGTCGCGGATCGAAGATGCCGATGTGGTAGAGGCGTTCGAACGCTACGAGCAGCACGGTGATGCCCAGCACCGGCGTGGCGAGCACCTGCAGCAGCGACGTCGCGTAGAGCGCCCACACGAACAGCGGCATGCGGAACCACGTGAGGCCGGGCGCGCGCAGCTTGTGCACCGTGACGATGAAGTTCAGCCCGGTGAAGATCGAGCTGAAGCCGAGCACGAAGATCGCCAGGCCGATCGTGACGACCGCTTTGTTCGTGTAGAGGCTGTACGGCGCGTAGAAGGTCCAGCCCGTGTCGAAGCCGCCGAGCACGATCGCGAGCGTCGCGAGGATCGCGCCGGTCAGCCACAGATAGAAGCTCAGCAGGTTGAGTCGCGGCAGCGCGACGTCCTTCGCGCCCAGCATCAGCGGCAGCACCATGTTCCCGAGCGAGCCCGGGATCGCCGGGATCACGAACAGGAACACCATGAACGCGCCGTGCAGCGTGAAGATCTGGTTGTAGTCGGCGTTGGAGAACAGCATCCCGTGGGGCTCCCACAGGTGCAGGCGCACGAGCAGCGCGAAGAGACCGCCGCACAGGAAGGCGATCATCGTACCGACGAGGTACATGACGCCGATGCGCTTGTGGTCGAGCGTGCCGGCCCACGACATCAGGCCCGACGAGCAGTTCAGGAAGTTCGGCTTCCCGGTCGCGGGCGTGCCGTGGTGACTGTCGATGACGGGGACGTTGGTCGTCATGGTTGCCTCACTTCTCCGCGAGTGACTTCATGAACTCGATGATGCCCTTGAGCCGGCGGTCGTCGAGCTGATCGGGTGGGAACACGGCCATGCCGCCATTGGGAAACTCCGCCGCCCGCTTCGCATCCGGGCTGCGCACCGATTCCATGATGTACGCGTCGTCCACGGTGATCGTCTGCTTCTCACCCTTCACGAGAACGTCGCGCTGCTTGCCCGTGATCTTGCCGTCCGGGCCCTTCACGAAGAGACCCTTCCAGGTCGGCCCGACACCCACGGCGCCGTTGATCGAGTGGCACGTCGAGCAGAGCGAGCTGTAGAGGCTCGCCGCGCTCTTCACGGCCTTCTCCGGAGTGTCGTCCTCCCAGAGGTCCCACGGACGCTTCAGGTAGTCGGCTTCGGAGACGACGTGCACCCTCGCGTACATGGTCGAGTGGTTCTCGCCGCAGTACTCGGCGCAGAAGAGGTGGTACTCGCCGATGTCCGTCGGCGTGAACCAGACTGTCTGGAAGCGACCCGGGATGATGTCGCGCTTCACGCGCATCGCGGGCACGTAGAAGGCGTGCAGGACGTCGCTCGACTCGAGCGTGAACTGCGCCGGCTTGCCGACGCGCATCCAGACTTCGTTGTAGCTCTTCGCTGCGTCGTTCGGATAGCTGAAGGTCCAGTTCCACTGCTTCGCCGAGGCCTTGTAAGCGTTGCGCGACGCTTCGTACGGCACAGTGGTCATGTCGATGCTGCCCGCGAAGCCCCATGCGAACATCACCATCACGATGATGAGCGGGATCACCGTCCAGACGACCTCGAGCGGCGTGTTGTGCGTGGTGTTCGACGCCGGTGGCTGGTCGAACGTCTTGCGGCGGTACTTCACGCACGAGAACACGAGCACGCCCGTGATCAGTACGAAGAAGAAGATGCAGACCGCGTACGTGAAGTAGAAGAGTCCGTCGACGTCGTGGAACGTGCTCGCCAGCTTCTCGAGCTGCCCGAAGGCGTCGACCTCGGGCCTCGGAGCAGGCTTCTCGATGTAGTTGATCTTGGCCGGATCCTGGATCAGTAGGGCGAGCACGGTTGTGGTCCGTTGAAGGCTGACGGCTGAAGGTCGTTGGGAGGATCAGGCCACCGCGGGCGCGGTACGCCGACGTTCTTTCCTGAGCATGATCACGATCATCGTGACCATCGCGATCACCGTGAGGGCGCCACCGATGCGCATCACGGTCATCGCCGCGAGAGAGTAGCTGTTCGTGCGCGGGTCGAAGGTCAGGCAGTTCAGCTTGACCTGATCCCAGAAGCTGCCGAGCTTGCCGCCGCTCGCCTCGACGATCGCGAGGCGCACGTCGGCGGGGTCGAACCACGTGTTGACGATGACGCGACTCACCTTGCCCTGCGGAGTCAGGAAGATCAGCGAGGGCGGGTGGGCGTACTGGTTCGTGTGTTCCGACCAGTAGTAGTGGAACCCCACGGTTTCGGTCAGCGCCTGGATGTTGGCCTGGTCGCCCACCAGCACGCGCCACGCGTCCTCGCCGCCGGTCTTCAGCAACTTCGGGAGGAACTTGTCCTTCCGTGCCTTCGCGATCTCCGGGGTCTCCTTCGGATCGATCGAGACGTTCAACACGCGGTAGTCGCGACCCGGTTCGAGATCGACGTCGCTCAGTGCGCGGAACGCGGCTTCCAGAACCTGCCCGCACATGGCCGGGCAGCTGTAGTAGCCGAGAAGGAGCAGCACGGGCTGCTTGCCGGGGAACATCTGGCGCAGCTGGAACGGGTATCCGCGCTCGTCGGTGAACGTGAGGGAAGGATCGACGGTCGCGCCGATCCGGTCGACCATCGACGCTGCCTCTTCCTTGACGACGACCGAACTCGTCGGGGGCATGCCCTCGCCCTGCGCGCGACCGACGCCGGCGACGCAGAGGAGCATGGCAGTCAGGAGAAAGCGTTGGATCATCGGTGGAGCTACTTGCCGGCCATCTGCTGCATGACCTGGTCGATCGTCTTCTTCGTCGGGTTCTGGCCGTTCAAGAACTCGCGCTCCGCCTTGACAGCGGCGTTCAACTCGGTCGTCGGAACCGTGGCGACCTTGCGATTGTGTTCCTCGTCCTGCACGCGGAGGAAGATCGGGAACAGCAGCCACATGGAGATGAAGAACACGACGGCGCCGCCGGCGACCCAGACGGTCGCCCAGACCGCATCGATGTCGTGCTCCGGATCGTGCACCACCGCTTCGTGCGTGACGCCCTGCACGAACTCGTGCCCGTGCGCTTTGTGCGCCGCGTGGGACTTGTCTTGGGTCGGGTGAGCCATGGTGGTCGGGCCTGCTGGTCAGAAGTTCTGGAAGTGCAGCGCCTCGGCGAGGCGCGGATCGCGGAGCGGGACCAGGTTCGCACGGCGCACGTTCCACAGCGTCGCGCCGACGAGCACGAAGAAGAGGCCGACGAAGCAGCCGAAGTCCGCCCAGTGCACGCCGTGCAGGTAGGTGCCGAAGTCGTGCGTGAAGCGGGCGATGCCGGTCTCGACGGCCTCCGCCGCGTTCGCGACATGGCCGGCGCCGTGCTCGGCGGGACCCTGCTCGTGCGACCCGGCCGTCGGCAGGATCAGGAACTGCATGTCGAAGCAGTGCACGACCAACAGAAGGATCGCGCCGATCGACAGCGTCACGCCGTTCCGCTTGACGTGGCGCGACATCAGGAAGCCGAACGGGATGAAGAAGTGCCCGAAGACCAGCAGCGTGCCGATCGCACCCCACCCGCCTTCCGCACGGTCGGCGAACCAGCGAGTCTCCTCGGGAAGGTTCGCGTACCAGATCAGCATGTACTGGCTGAAGTTCGTGTAGGTCCAGAAGACCACGAACGCGAACATCAGCTTGCCGAGGTCGTGGTAGTGCTCGACGGTGATCGCGCCGCGGAGGTAGCCGCGCTTGCCGAGCCACTTCGCCATCAGGATGGTGAAGGCGAAGAACGCCATGTAGGCGCCCGCGAAGTAGGTCAGCCCGAAGATCGTGCTGAACCAGTGCGGGTCGAGCGACATGATCCAGTCGAACGCCGCGAAGGTCACCGACAGAGCGAACAGGAGGAGTCCAGGTGCCGCGACGCGCGAGAGCCGCAGGCTGACCGCCGGATCACCGTTCTCGTCTTGCTGCAGCGACGCGCGGCGGAAGAAGAACGCCATCGCGATCCAGATCGCGAAGTAGATGACGATGCGCGCGACGAAGAAGTTCTTGTTGAGCCAGGCCGACTTGCCCGCCACCAGGTGGTCGTTCGGATCGGGATGGACCCAGTGATGGAAGAGGTGGTCGAAGCCGACGTAGATCGGCACGAACAGCAGGGCCATCAGGGGCAGGGCACCCATGATGTTCTCCGCGAGTCGGCGGACGCAGATGCCCCAGCCGGCGCGCGTGATGTGCTGCACCATCGTGAAGAACAGGGCGCCGAGGCAGATGCCCAGCACACCCATGTAGCCGACGAGGTACGAGAAGTAGAAGCGTTCCCCCCCGGTGGCCCAGGCGCCGCCGATCAGGGCCGCCCCCAGCACCAGCGCTCCGAGCTGTGCCGTCGCGAGATCGCCGTCCTTGACCTTCGGGACGATGGTCGGCGCCAACTGCTGCAGGCTCGGCGCGGTCATGTGTGCGGTGGCAGTCATGTCGCTCACTTGCTCAGGTTCTGGAGGGCGCGGATGTAGTGGACGATCGACCAACGGTCCTCCACCGACAGACGCGGCCCGTAGGCCGGCATCGTGTTCCTGCCGTTGGTGATGACTTCGAAGTACTCGCCGTCCTTCAGCATGGCGACGCGGTTGTCCTTGCCTTCGACGAAGTGGAAGTTGGGGATCGGGACGGACCAGAGCCGCCCGACCATGCCGTGCCCGGTCGGACCGTTGCCGCCTTGCCCGGAGTAGCCGTGGCAGACGGCGCAATTGATGTCGAAGCGCTCGCGGCCGCGGGCCAGCACATCGGCCGTCGCGGGGAGCGGGTTCTTGTCGACGAACGCGCCCTTGGCGTCCTTGTGCGCCAGCGCCGGGTTCGGCAGCGAGCCGCGGGCGACGACGAGCGTCTTGCCGAACGGGTCGGCGACCGGCACGCGCATCGCGCGCCCGTCGGACCAGCCGTCGAAGTGCGCGGCACCTTGCGTTCGCAGCTTCTGCTGGAAGTCCATGTCCTGCACGAGGTGCACGGGCGGCGAGGACGAGATGCCGCCGCGCCAGCAGCCGCCGGAGAGCGTGATCGCCGCGAAGACGAACCCGGTCGCGAGAGTCTTGAGGTTCATTGGCGTCACTCCTCCACGATCTCGACGTGCTTGCCGCCGATGCTCTCGAGGAAGCGCACCGTCTCACGGCTGTCGAACTTCGGGTCGGTCGCCTCGATGGAGAGGAAGAATCGGTCGTCCGTCGCGCGCCAGATCGTGCTGTGACGGAAGATCGGGTGGTGCAACCGAGGCAGGCGGTTCAGGCCGAACATGCCGAACACGGCGCCGAAGCCGGACAGCAGCACCATGCATTCGAACGTGATCGGGATCGTCGAGGGCCACGCGTACGGCGTCTTTCCGGAGACCCAGAACACGTAGTCGTGCCCGTTCATCCACCACATCATCAGCTGCGCGAGGCAGATGCCGGTCGCACCGCAGCAGACGACGATCCAACCGAGCGGGCTCGGCCCCTGGCGCAGCGCGCGATCGAGACCGTGCACCGGGAACGGCGTGTGCGCATCGACGCGCGTGTAGCCGTGGTGCGTGACCTTCTCGGCGGCATGGTA
This sequence comes from Planctomycetota bacterium, assembly GCA_016794565.1. Lineage (GTDB taxonomy): Bacteria > Planctomycetota > UBA1135 > UBA1135 > UBA2386 > JAEUHQ01. Next base: position 18,072 of record JAEUHQ010000076.1, read on the forward strand.
GATCGAAGCGGCCGAATCGAACTCGGCGACGACGCCCCACTTGGTGTTGTTCGTCATGTCGCGTTCCTCAGTGGTGGCCGCCGTTCGAGGCACCGTGGTGGCCGCCGTGATGCGGGTTCGCCTCGGGCATGACGCCCTTCACTTCGCTGATGGCGAGGATCGGCAGGAACCGGCAGAACAGCAGGAAGAAGGTGAAGAACAGACCGAAGCTGCCCACGTAGGTGAGCACGTCGATCAGCGTCGGCGAGAAGTAGCCCCAGCTCGACGGCATGAAGTCGCGATTCAGCGAGGAGACCGTGATCACGAAGCGCTCGAACCACATCCCGATGTTCACGAAGATCGAGATGACGAACAGGGCCATCGGGTTGCGACGGATGCTCCGGATCCAGAAGAACTGGGGACTGACGACGTTGCACGTCACCATGATCCAGTAGGCCCACCAGTAGGGACCGGTCGCACGGTTGATGAAGCAGAACTGCTCGTATTCGACACCGCTGTACCACGCGATGAAGAACTCCATCCCGTACGCGTAGCCGACCATCGTGCCGGTCAGCAGGAGGATCTTCGCGATGTTGTCCAGGTGGTTCAGCGTGATCAGCTCGTGCAGCCCGAGCCACTGGCGCGCCGGGACCATCAGCGTGATCACCATGCCGAAGCCCGAGAAGATCGCGCCGGCGACGAAGTACGGCGGGAAGATCGTCGTGTGCCAGCCGGGGAGCAGCGACACCGCGAAGTCGAAGGACACGATCGAGTGCACGGAGAGCACGAGCGGCGTGCTCAGCGCGGCCAGGATCAGGTAGGCCTTCTCGTAGTGGATCCAGTGGCGGTTGCTGCCGTGCCAGCCGAACGCGAATACGCCGTACGCCTTCGCGGCGACGGTGCGCCCGGCCTTCATCGCGCGGTCGCGGAACGTCGCGAGGTCGGGGATCAGGCCGACGAACCAGAACAGGGCCGAGATCGTGAAGTAGGTGCTGACTGCGAACACGTCCCAGAGCAGCGGGCTCTTGAAGTTCGGCCAGAGGGACATCTGGTTCGGCAGCGGGAACACCCAGTAGATGACCCAGATGCGGCCGACGTGGATGGCCGGGAAGATGCCCGCCGCCATGACCGCGAAGATCGTCATCGCCTCCGATGCGCGGTTGATCGACGTGCGCCACTTCTGCCGGAACAGGAAGAGGATCGCGCTGATCAACGTTCCGGCGTGGCCGATGCCGATCCAGAACACGAAGTTCACGATCGGCCAGCCCCAGCCCACGGGGATGTTGTTTCCCCACACGCCGATGCCGTTGAAGACCAGGTAGCCGATCATCGCGCCGAGGTTCAGCAGCAGCGCGATCGCGCAGCCGAACATCAGGTACCAGCCCTTCGGCGTCCGCTTCTCGGCGACTCCCGCGATGATGTTGGTCACCGACGCGAAGTCGTTCTTGCCTTCGACCAGCGCTGCTCTGCGCAGCGGGTTCTCCGGCTCGTCGACAACTAGGATTGCAGTCATCGGATCAGGCGAGTTCGGGGTTGGGGTTGCGGACGCGGCCGAGGTAGGTGGTACGCGGCTTCGTGTTCAGCTCGGACAGGACGCCGTAGTTGAGATCCGTCGCGTGCAGTTTCGCGACCTGGCTCGTCGGCTCGAGGAGATTGCCGAACGTGATCGCCTGCGTCGGGCACGCCTGGGCGCACGCGGTCGTGAACTGCACGTCGTCCTTGCCTTCCCCGACCTTCTTGCCGGCGAGCTTGGCCTTGATGCGCCCGCCGTTGATGCGCTGCACGCAGTAGGTGCACTTCTCCATCACGCCACGGCTGCGCACGGTGACGTCCGGATTGAACGCCATGCGCTTCGTGTCGGCGGTGTGGCCGACATAGTCGAGGTAGTTGTAGCGGCGGACCTTGTACGGGCAGTTGTTGCTGCAGTAGCGCGTGCCGATGCAGCGGTTGTAGACCATGTCGTTCAGCCCGTCGGGGCTGTGCATGGTGGCCGCGACCGGGCAGACCGACTCGCACGGCGCGTTCTCGCACTGCATGCACGGGACCGGCATGTTCGCGACCTGCGGGTCCTCGGCCATCTCCAGTTTGTCGCGGTAGGCGTCCGGGTTGTCCTTCATGCCCTCGGCCTTCTTCCGATCGTCGACGGAGCTGAAGTAGCGATCCGTGCGCAGCCAGAACATCTCGCGGTTCCGGCTGACCTGGATCTTGCCGACCATCGGGACGTTGTTCTCCGCGACGCAGGCGACCATGCATGCACTGCAGCCCGTGCACGCGTTGAGGTCGATCACCATGCCCCACTGGTAGGGCGACTTGCGAACCTCGGGATCCTTGGCCATCGCGCCGGCCATGTAGCCGCGCTCGTCCCACAGCGACTTGTTGACGTCCTTCTCCGTCTTCTCGTGCAGACGGGCGGCGCGATCGAGCGGCGACATCTTCGGCGCCCACTGCGGGTCGGCGGCGTTCTTCGCGACCGTCGCTTCGCGGACGATCGCGCGGCCCACCATCGTGCCGTGATCCTGGGTGCAGACGAGCTTGTAGCGCCCGCTGCTCTTCGTCACCTGGGCTCCGCTCGCGATCCACTGGGCCGCTGCCGTGCGCAGGACGTAGCCGTTGAAGCCCGTGCCGTGCGCGACCTTGCAGTCCTCCGGCAGCGCGCGGCCCCAGCCGAGGTGGATCGCGACGCTCTCGTCGGCGATGCCCGGCACGATCCACGCGGGGATCTGCAGCTGGCTGCCGCCGACTCCGACTGCGAGCAGGTCACCGTTCTCGACGCCGAGGTTGCGCGCGGTCGTGATGCTCACGAGAGCCGCGTTGTCCCAGCTCAGCTTGCTGAGCGGGTCCGGCACCTCCTGCATCCACGAGTTGTTCGCGTAGCGGCCGTCCCACATCTTCGGGCAGGCGCGAAGCACGACCTCCATGCCCGACGGCTTCACCCAGCCGCGAACCGCGCCGGCGATCCCGCCGTGGTTCACCTGGACGGTTTCCGCTGCGAGCTTCGTGTTCGCGACGAGACCGTCGTGCAGGGCGCGCGGCCACCAGTTCGTGTCGAAGTCGGACGCTCCGGACGCGGTCTGCCAGTAGCTCCGGACGAGCTCGTAGCCGAACAGCGTGTCGCGCGCGGCGGCGAGCTGCTCGTAGTTCGGGGCCTGAGCGAGGTAGCCGAGGAACTCGATCGCCGAGACGCCCCCGTGAAGCGGCACGACGAGCGGCTGGCGGATGGACACGGTGCCGTCGTGAGCGCGCGCATCGCCCCAGGTCTCGAGGTCGTGCGCGAGCGGGAAGTGCCAATCGCACAGCTGCGCCGTCTCGTCGTGATGGAAGCCGACGTGGATCGTGACCTTCGGCTTCTTCGCCTTCAGAAGCTCGGCGAACTTGAGGTCGGCCGGTGCGTCGTAGGCGGGGTTGGTGCCGAGGAAGACGAGCGTCTCGCACGCACCCTGGTCGATCGCCGCAGCGAGATCCTTGATCGAAGCGACGCACTCACCCTGGATCTGCTCGGGGGTCGCCGTGTAGGTCACCGTCTTGCCGAACCCGTCCAGCGCGTGGTTGATCGCGTGCGCCAGAGCGTGCACGACCGCGGGCTGACGGGCACCGGCGACGACGATCGCGCGGCCGCGTGCGGACTGGAGGTCCTTCGCGATCGCGGCGACCCACTTCTTGCCGTTCTTCTGGAACTGCTCGGGCGAGTGGGCCTCGAGCGCTTTCGCGAGGTCCGTCCCGCCGCCGACACCGAGGGCATTGGCGAGCGCGAACGCGACTCCGGCGATCTCCCCGGACTTCATGCGGAACCGATGATCCGCCGCCGTACCCGTCGAACTGAACACGGACTCGATGGCGTAGAGGCGCGAGACCTTCTTTCCGCCGATCGGCACGTTGCGCGTGGACGCCCACTCGCGCGCGCTGCGCAGGTTGTTGCCCTCGGTCGCGAGGAAGTCGCTGTCGAGCGAAACGACGACGTCGGCCTTCGTGAAGTCGTAGTGGGGCGTGACCGCACGGCCGAACACCATCTTGCTGCCGGCCGTCTCGTTGTCCTGGTGGAGCGCCGTCCAATTGTGGAAGCGCGCCTTCGGCAGAGCACCGCCCTTCAGCTTCGCGATGGCGTCCTGCAGCGAAGGCGACGCCGTCGGGGCCATGACGATGTGCAGACCGGCGCCCTGGTTCTTGCCGGCGACCGACCACCACGTGTCGAACTCGGCCCACACTTCGTCGGCGCTCGCGTGTGCGCCTGCAGCGGCGTGGCCATGGTCACCGTGGTCGTCGACGTGAGCTGCCGGCTGCGCCGAGCCTGGCATGCGCGGGGCGCGGCTGCGGCCCGGGTCGTACAACTGCAGGAGCTCCGCCTGGAGGCGCATGTCCGTGCCGCCGAGACTGCTCGGGTGATCCGGATTGCCTTCGATCTTCGTCGGCCGCCCGTCGCTGCTCTTCACGAGCACGCCGATGCCGTGACCGCCGCGCGTGAGCGCCGTCGCGTACTGCTGCGCCAGGCCCGGCTTCATCCCTTCGGGCCGTTTGTTGAACGGCAGGATGTGCTGCTCGGGCTTGCGGCAGCTCGTCAGGCCGGCGAGCGCGACCGAGGCCGCGACCGCACTCAGGAAACCGCGTCGCGACACTTCGTCCGGGGCGTCCGTGATGCCCTCGGGGAATTCGCGGGACACCACGTCCTCGAAGGACTGCTGGAACTCGGGGGAGTTCGCGAGCGCGTCGAGGCTGCGCCAGTACGTCGTTCCGTCGGTTTCGGTCGACACGGGAGGAAGGGGGACGCTGGTCATCGGTGGCAGGCCGAGCAGTGGGTCGGAGGGTTCAACTCGGGCCGCGTGTCGCCCGTCCATTCGAGTCGCGCCTTCGCCGCCGCGCGGCTCTGGTCGTCGGCGACCCAGTCCATCTTGGTCACGGGCACACCCTTCGGTCGGATGTGCGACGTCGGGTCGCGGTGGCACTCAAGGCACCAGCCCATGCTGAGCGGCTCGACCTGGCGCACGATCTCCATCTGGTCGACGGGGCCGTGGCAGCTCGCGCAGCCGACGTTCGCTCGTACGTGCACCGCGTGATTGAAGTACGCGTGCTCAGGCAGGAGATGCACCTTCACCCAGGGGATCGGCTTGTTCTCCGTTTCGCCGTTGCCCCACGCTGCGAACAGCGGCGCGAGCGTCGCATTCGCCTTCACGCCGTTCAAGCTGGCGTGACAGCCGATGCAGGTCGCCGTGTCGGGCACCGTCGCGTGCGGCCCTTCCTCGACCATGCGGTGGCAGTACCGGCAGTCCATGCCTTTGTCACCGGCGTGCAGCTTGTGGCTGTACGGGATGGGCTGGAATGGCTGGTAGCCGACGTCCGTGTGCCGCGGCGAGAACCAGAAGTAGACGACGAACACCACGAACAGACCGGTGGCGGCTGCACCGAGCGCGAGCGCGGCAGGCAGCTTGTTGGTCCACTTGGGGAACAGGTCAGTCAATTTGGATCCCCTCCGCGGAGAGTGGGGACGATCGAGAAGAGTCGCTGGTCACGCCTCGGCGCGGCCACCGCACAACGGGACGTGTTGCTCGGTCGACCGGGCCCTGCGGTGCTGCTGTTCGCTACAGCCGTAAACCGGTTGACGGCTGCGGGAACGGAGGCGTGCAGGGCGAACCTGGGCTGCCCAGAAGGGCGGCCCCTGTAAAAGATTGCCCTTGCCGGGTCAATTTCAGAGTTCGTGGAATCGCCCCCACAGGGCGGTGAACTCAGCGCCGGAGCAACGGCTCGACGAGCGCCCGGATAGCCGTCGCGGCGATCCGGTGGGCGCGCGGATTCGGGTGCATGTCGGCGGGCGTCACCCACAGGTCCTCTTGCGGGATCGCGCGCAACAGCGGAAGCACATCGAGGAACGGCAGGCCCTCTTCGCGGCAGAACGTCGCGACCATGTCGTGCAGCCGCCCGAACGGGTAGGAACGCCCCGGGCCGAGGCCCTGCAGGAACGGCCACAGGACGACCGCGAGGCGGATACCACGGGCGTCGCAGAAGGCTCTCGCTTCTCGCAGAGATGACTGCGGAACTCCTTGTGACCACATGGCTTGGAACGGACGGTCGTGGTTGCAGAGATTGCCCGCCTCCGCCTCGCCCTGCGGCACCTTCAAGAGCGCCTCGACCCAGTCGAACGCCGGGTCGAGATCGAGCGGATTGCGCCGCGACCGGCCCTTCAACACGTCGCCGAGTCCCCCACTTCGTTCCGGCGGCGCCATCAGCGACAGGCCGTGGCTCGGCACCAGGTCGTTGAGGCAGAGCGTCACGACCACCACGTCCGGATCGAACGCGACGAAGCGGTTCTTCAGTGCCCACCAGTACTCGTCGACACAGACGGTGCCGACCGCCCCGCAGTTGATCGTGCGCACGTTGCGCCCCTCGGCGCGCAGGTCGCTCTCGACGACGCGCACCCAGCACGATTCTTCCGGCACACCCCAGCCGAACACCATCGAGTCGCCAAGGCACAGGATGCGCCGCTCGCCGGCGGGCTTCGCTTCTTCGAGGTCGTCGCGGTCGCGCATCCCGAAGCGGTTCAGGTGCACCTTCACCCGGCCCTTGCCGTCGAACCAGTCGCGGCGCAGCACGTCGTTGTTCCGGTAGCGCAGCCAGAACGTCTGGTTCGGCGCGATCATCGTGCGCGGTCGCGGCTGCTCCCACGGTACCGCCACGATGAATCCGCGCTCGAGTGCGTTGCCGAGGCTCGACAACGGGATCAACTCACCCGACTCGATCTCGAAGTCGAACTGCCCTTGCATGCCGCCGGGCGGCGGGATGCCGAGTGCTTCCATCGCGGCGTCGTGCAGGCCGCGCAGCACGAACGTCAGCCAGGACGACTCCTTCACGTGCTTCTCGAATTGGCGGGTCGTTCGCCCGTCGAGGAAGTCCTCGCTGCGCCAAGCGGGCATCGGTGCCGGGTCCGGTGACGGTGCCGGCGGAGCGACGAGCCACAGCACCAGCGGCACGAAGACGAACGTCACGCCGGCAATCGCGGCGGTGCGCGCGATGCGCCGGCACGCCGCATCCCAGTGTGCGATGGCGTCGTGCCATTCCGGTTCGGTTCGCGTGTCGTCGACCATGGTCAGAACCGGAAATACGCGAAGGGCAGGAAGGGCAGCGCCATCGCACGTGCGATGGCGAACACGAACAGAACTCCGATGCCGAGCGAAACGAGCGCTCCGGGACGCCGCATGAGCTGCGCCGAGTTCGGAGCGAAGAAGACGATCCCGAGGCCGAGAGCCACCAGGCCCGCGGTGGTTCCCGCCCCGCCGTGCAGCGAAATGGGTGTTCCCGTGCCGTGTGCGCCGAAGAGTCCGCCCCACAGGTTCCACAGGTGCGTCGTGTCGCGCGCGACGAACATCGTCCAGCCGAAGGTGAAGACGAGGTACGTCGTGAGCACGCGCAGCGGTTTCGGCAGCGCCGCGTGGAACGCCGTGCGGCCGCGCATGCGTTCGACGCAGAGCCAGAGCCCCTGGTAGCCGCCCCACAGCACGAACGGCCAGTTCGCGCCGTGCCAGAGACCGCCGAGCAGCATCGTGGTCATCAGGTTGCCGTACGTGCGCATCGGGCCGCGCCGATTGCCGCCGAGCGGGATGTAGAGGTAGTCGCGCAGCCAAGTCGACAGACTGATGTGCCAGCGGCGCCAGACTTCCGTGATGCTCTGCGACTTGTAGGGCGAGTCGAAATTGCGCGGGAAGCGGAAGCCGAGCATCAGGCCCAGTCCGATCGCCATGTCGGAGTAGCCCGAGAAGTCGAAGTAGAGGTGCAGCGAGAAGGCGAGCAAGGCGGTCCACGCGGTCGCGACGCCGGGATCGTTCGTGAGGAAGCCGTCGTCGGCGATCGGAGCGAAGGTGTCGCCGAGCAGCACCTTCTTCACGAAACCGATGGCGAAGCAGAGCGCGCCAGCACCGACCAGCGTCGTCGAGTGCTCGCGGCTCCTCAGCTGCGCTTCGACGTCGCTGTAGCGCACGATCGGGCCGGCGACGAGCTGAGGGAACATCGTCACGTAGCAGGCGAAGTCGACCAGCGAGCGCGTCGGCTTCACCTGGCCGCGATACACGTCGATCGTGTAGCTCATCGACTGGAACGTGTAGAACGAGATCCCCACGGGCAGCGCGATGTCGATCCAGTGCACGTCCGCGCTGGTCAGGCCCTCGGCCGTGTGAACGAGCAGGTTCGCGTACTTGAACCATCCGAGCAGGCCGAGGTTCACCACGATCGACAGCGCGAGCAGCGCGCGTCGATTGGGTCGGCCATCCTCCTTCGCGCCGAGCCGCAACCCGACGCAGAAGTCGAACAACGTGCTCCCGAGCATGATGAGCACGTACGAGGGGTGGTCCCACCCGTAGAAGACGACGCTCGTCGCGAGGATCCAGAGGTTGCGATGGCGCCGCCCGAGTGCCATGTAGCCCGCCGCGAAGACCGGCAGGAACAGGAAGAGGAAGGCGAACGAGGTGAAGACCATCGACGGGCGCGGGGGAGTCTACTTCGGCGCCATCACCAGTTCGGCAGCCCGTTTTCGCGTGGCACCGGTCGAGGGATCCTCGGCATACTGCTCGCCCGCTTCCGTCGTCCGTCGCCGCGTCGTCGTCGGGCGAACTTCGTCAATGCCCGAACACATCCTCGGCATCTCCGCCTTCTACCACGACTCTGCCGCGTGCCTTCTGCGCGACGGTGAGATCGTCGCTGCGGCCCAGGAGGAGCGGTTCACGCGCAAGAAGCACGATGCGGACTTCCCGGCGAAGGCCGTCGACTACTGCATGCGCGCCGCCGGCATCGCGGTTCCCGACCTCGATTTCGTCGCGTTCTATGACAAGCCGATCCTCAAGTTCCATCGGCTGATCGAGACGTACGTCGGGTTCGCGCCGTCGGGCTTGCGTTCGTTCGCGAAGGCGGTGCCGGTGTGGCTCGGCGAGAAGCTGCACATGCGTCGACAGCTGACGAAGCACCTCGGCTCGAAGCCGAAGAACCGCTACGTCTTCCCCGAGCACCACGAGAGCCACGCCGCATCCGCGTTCTACCCGTCGCCGTTCGAGGACGCCGCGATCCTCACGATGGACGGCGTCGGCGAATGGGCGACGACATCGGTCGGGATCGGCGAAGGGAATCGCGTACGGCTGCTGCAGGAGATCCGGTTCCCCCACTCGCTCGGACTCCTCTACTCGGCATTCACCTACTACTGCGGGTTCAAGGTCAACAGCGGCGAGTACAAGCTGATGGGCTTGGCACCCTACGGCGAGCCTCGCTTCGCCCAGCAGATCAGGGATCACCTGATCGACCTGCGCGAAGACGGCAGCTACCGGCTCGACCTGTCCTACTTCAACTACTGCCAGGGTCTGACCATGACGAGCGCGAAGTTCCACGCGCTCTTCGGCGGACCACCGCGCAGGCCGGAGTCGCCGCTCGAGCAGCACCACATGGACATCGCGGCGTCGATCCAGAAGGTCACCGAAGAGGTCATGCTGCGCACGGCGCGGCATGCGCACGCGATCACGGGGAAGAAGAACCTCTGCCTCGCGGGCGGCGTCGCGCTCAACTGCGTCGGCAACGGCGTGATCCTGCGCGAAGGACCGTTCGATCGCATCTGGATCCAGCCGGCAGCGGGCGATGCCGGTGGTGCTCTCGGTGCAGCGCAGTTCGTCTGGCACAACCTGCTCGACCGACCGCGCAAGGTGATGCCGGGAGACACGCAGCGCGGCAGTCTGCTCGGCCCTCGCTACGAATCCGCCGACATCCGTTCTTTCCTCGACGGCGAGAAGATCGTCTACGAGGAATGCCGCACCGAGGATCAGCTGGCCGAGCGCGTCGCGGAGCTGATCGAGCAGGAGAACGTGGTCGGCTGGTTCCAAGGGCCGATGGAGTTCGGCCCGCGCGCTCTCGGATCGCGCAGCATCATCGGCGACGCACGTTCGCCCAAGATGCAGAGCGTGATGAACCTGAAGATCAAGTTCCGCGAGTCGTTCCGTCCCTTCGCGCCGATCGTGCTCCGCGAACGCGCGTCCGACTACTTCGACATCGCACCTCAGCACGAGAGCCCGTACATGCTCATCGTCGCGCCCGTTCGCGCCGAGAAGCGCAGGCAGGTGGACCCGGCCGCGCGCGGTCTCGACAAACTGAAGCAGCTGCGCTCGGTCATCCCGGCCGTCACGCACGTCGACTGGTCTGCCCGCCTGCAGACGGTCGACGGCGAACGCAATCCGCGGCTCGCGAACCTGATGCGCAGCTTCGAGAAGCGCACCGGTTGCCCGGTGCTGATCAACACGAGCTTCAACGTGCGCGGTGAGCCGATCGTCTGCACGCCGCAGGACGCACTCCGGTGCTTCGTCGGCACCGAGATGGACGTGCTCGTGCTGGAGAACTTCGTCATTCGCCGCGCGGCGCAGACCGACCTGCCTGCGATCGATCGCGAGAAGTACCTCGCTGGCTTCTCTCTCGACTGAACGGGGCGACGTCCAATGATGAAGATCGATCTCGACCCACGACCAGCCGTGCTGCGCCAGTTCGCGTGGTTTGCGCTGCTCGGCCTTCCCGCGATTGCGTGGCTGGTGCTCCGCCTTGCCGGAGCGTTCTCGTGGTCGCACTGGTCGCTGTGGGCAGCCGCGGGCATCGCCGTGCTGCAGCTCGGCGCGTTCCTCGCCGGGGCGGCGGGTCCGACGCGATGGCTGTTCGTGGGCCTCACGTTGATCGCGTTGCCGATCGGCTTCGTGCTCTCGCAGATCCTGATGGCCGTGGTCTTCTATCTCGTCGTCACACCCATCGGTCTCGTCTTCCGCACGATGGGCCGCGACGTACTCGGTCGCCGGCCCGCACCGAACCAGGCGTCCTTCTGGCACGACCGCGGGCCGCAGCGCCCGCGCACCTCCTACTTCAAGCTATACTGAGTCCGATGAGCGACCCCAGCAGTCGGCCGACCCAGGAAGCGAAGGACGAGTTCCTCCAGGCGGCAGCCAAGGAAGAGCGCGGCATCATCGCCGAGTTCTGGTCGTTCATGGCCGAGAACAAAATGTGGTGGCTGACGCCCATCCTCGTCGTGTTCGCGCTGCTCGGCGTGCTCCTGGCACTCGGCGCCACCGGCATCGCGCCGTTCATCTACACGCTGTTCTGACCTCCCCTGCGGCGCGGGACACCCGGCTCTTCGTGATCCGGGGCTCGCCGCGTGCCATCGTGCGGATCCGTGGCGTCCCGCTTCGATACGGCGCAGGTCCGCCCGCCGAAGGCGGCGAGCGAGCGTGTCGATATCTCCCGCAGCCTCACACACGAAGGAAGGAGACATGCGGGACCACGGGTTGGACACGTACCTGGCCGACATCAACGAAGTGCCGTTGCTGACCGCGGACCAGGAGATCACGCTCAGCAAGCGCATCCAGCGCGGTGACCTCGCGGCGCGCGAGCACATGATCCGCGCCAACCTGCGACTCGTCGTGTCGATCGCGAAGAACTACACGAACCGCGGACTCTCGTTCATGGATCTGATCGAGGAGGGCAACATCGGGCTGATGAAGGCGGTCGAGAAGTTCGACCCGAAGGCCGGCTGCCGCTTCTCGACCTACGCCACGTGGTGGATCAAGCAGGGCATCCGGCGTGCGCTGGTCAACACGGTGAAGACCGTCCGTGTGCCGTCGTACATGTCGGAGATCGTGTCGCGGTGGAAGGCGACGTCGATGGAGCTGAACTACCGCCTCGGTCGCACCGCCACGTCGGGTGAGATCGCAGAGCAACTCGACCTGCCGGAGAGCAACTGGAACGTCGTGCGCGACACGGTGCTGGCCAATTCGCAACCGACGCACTCGATGAACGAGGACGTGAACGGCGTCATCGCCGAGACGCTGCCCGACACCCGGACGCGGTCGCCCGAGGAGCAGACACTGTCGGCGATCGAGCTCAATCGCCTGCGCGAGCTCCTGGGCATGATGGACGCGCGGGAGGCTCGCATCCTGAAGCTCCGCTTCGGCATCGGGTCGGGCGAGCCGTTGACCCTGAAGGCGATCGGCAAACGCTTCGGACTCACGCGCGAACGCGTTCGCCAGATGGAGCAACAGGCGCTCGAGAAGCTGGGCGTCATCATGTCGCGCGAGTTCGGCGAAGAGCGATCGAACGGCCGCTCGCGTCGCGGCGGCGCCGGCAAGTGACGCCGGACGTGCGACGCCCTACGTTGTGGCGGTGAGCCAAGGACGAGCCGACCGCAGCCTCGGTGAGGGCACATCACTGTATGTGCACGTGCCGTTCTGCGTCGTGAAGTGCGGCTACTGCGACTTCAACTCGTACGTCGTCGACGACCGCTCGGTTCACGATCGCTTCCTCGATGCGCTCGATGCGGAGCTCGAAGAGCGCTGGCTCGATGGGCCGCCGGTTTCGGTCTTCGTCGGCGGTGGCACGCCGACACTGCTCGATCCTCCGCGTCTGCAGCGCCTGTTCGACGTCCTGGGTCGCCACGTCGATCTGCCGTCTTGCCCCGAGGTTTCGATGGAGGCCAACCCAGAGAGCCTCACGGAAGAGAAGGCGGGCCTGGCAAGGGCTGCGGGTGTGCGTCGATTCAGCATGGGCGTGCAGACGTTCCATGCGCACCACCTGCGCTTCCTCGATCGCGCGCACACGGCTGAGCGCGCGGAAGCGGCCTTCGCCTCGGCGCGCGCCGCCGGCTTCGACAACATCAGCGTCGACCTGATGTTCGGCATTCCCGGCGAAACCGTCGACGAATGGGAGAGCGATCTCGAGCGCGCTCTCGCGCTCCGGCCAGACCACCTTTCCTGCTACAACCTCACATTCGAACGGGGAACGCGCCTGCATCGCGACATGAAGCGCGGAGCGGTCGAACCGAACGACCAGGAAGTCGACCGCCGGATGTTCCTGCTCACCCGGGAACGTGTGGCCAGAGCTGGTTTCAGCGCCTACGAGATCAGCAACTTCGCCGGCCGAGGTGGTCCCTGTCGCCACAACGACCACTACTGGATGCAGGGGGGCTACGTCGGTGTGGGACCCGGAGCGTCGAGTCACCGTGCCGGCGTGCGGGTGACGAACCTGAAGGCTGTCGACGCATGGGCCGCGGCCGCGCTCGCTCGCGTGCCGTGTGCAGCGACTGCGGAAACGCTACGACCGACGCAGCGCGCGGCAGAAGCCTTGTGGCTCGGTATCCGCCGCGCGGAAGGGATCGACGTCGCGGCAATCGCCGAACGACTTGCCCTGCCGGTGGAACGGCTCTTTCGTTCGACGGTCGACAAGCATGTCGCAGCGGGCCTCGTCCGACGAGTCGACTCGCGAGTCGCACTCACGCCGGAGGGACTCCTGGTCGCCGATGGTGTCGGGGGTGACTACCTCGAGGTCGCCCTCCCCGACGCGCGTCAGAATCGGCCCTGAGCGACGACTCCGGCCGTGGCGGCCGCCACGGTGATCGCGGCGATCCCCACCAGGACCTCCATTCCGAAGGGCCCGGTGCTCACCGATTCGGACACACCGCCGCTTTCCTTCGAGTAGGCGATCGAACCGAACAGGTGCTTGGTGAGATTGCCCGAATCGGGCAACAGCCCCATGTCGATCGGGACCTCTTCGCCGATCGGCACGAGTGACAGCAACCCGCTGACGATCTGGTAGCCCGCCTCGAAGTTCGCCTTCCAGTCGGTGAACGAGAGGCTGGACACGCCTGCAGGGATCGCGTTGCTCACCGCAGCGAACTCCTTGTTGCCGCGAATGTCGTTCTTCGGATCGTCCTCGCGCTCCATCCTCTGGAACGCCCGCTTGATGTCGCCAGTGGCGAAGCCGAGCACGAGATAGCCGTTCTTGAAGGCGAACGTCGGCGTGACGCTCAGCATGTCGGCGATGTTGAAACCACCCATGCCGCGGTTCGTGTCGAGGTTGACCTTCATCTGCCAGGTCTTGAGGCCGCGCTTCTCCGAAGACGAGATGTCCACCACGCCGTTCGTGAGCTTGGCGAGGTTCTCGAGAGAAGTGACGAGCTTCTGTTCGTCGTTCACCTTCAGCAACCAGACCCACTCAGGCGGACCTTGGATCGATCCCATCGGCATCGACCAGCTGACATAGTGGTCGCCGAACGAGCCGAGGAGGTCTTCGCGCACCTTGAATCCGAGCTGCGTTTCCATCTGGCTCAGGTGATCGAGAGCCTGCTTCGCGAACTCGGGGTCGTACGCCTGCAGGCCCTTCACCACGTTGTCGTAGACACTCGCGACATCGAACGTCGAAGCGGAGAAGCCCACGGCGTCCTTCGGGACCCACTTCAGGAACGACGTGTCGACGGACTTCGCGGGTGCCGCCGTCTTGCCCTCGGCGCCGGGCCACACGTGGCAACTCGTCTGCACGCTCTTGCCGTCGACGTACTTGCTGACGCCTCCGGCGAAACCGAGCTTGCGAATGCCCATCGCTTCGAGCGCCCTGACCACCCCCTCCATGTCGACCCCTTGCAGCTGCGGCTGCGACGCCACAGCCATGCCAGCTACCTGCAGCGCGATGTCGACGAGGGGATCCGCGCGCACGAACGACACGAGCTCCGCACCGTTCGTGTCGAGTCGCTTCGCGATCTCCGTGAACTCGGCGGACGCGCCGAGGGCCATGGTCTTCTTCTGGATGTTCTCGGCGACCTTCGTGACGTCGTCGAGCAGCGTCCCGATCAGGAGCCCGTTCGGAACCATCGCGACGTGCAGGCCCATCTTCATGCCATGCGTCTCGGCACGCGTCAGCGAGCGTACTTGCCACTCACCGACCTTGGTTTCCGACTTCGTCACCTTGTCGCCCGCTTGGGCTTCGAGGAGGCTCAAGCCCATAGCGACGAGGCCGTGCCACGTCGCGACCGAGTCGCCGAAGTTCAAGTGCACGACGACACCGATGTTCGGCACGGGACCGAAGTCCCCCATTCCGATCTCCGCGCGCGTCAAGGCCACGGTCGCCGACTGCACGCGCAGCTTCAGGATGTCGTCCGGGTTGATCGGGAACGCGCCTTGCGCGTGCATCTCCCTTCCTTGCGCGACCAGCTCGTCGAGCTTCTTCGCCGCGAGTTCCTTCAAGTCCGCGAAGAAGTTCTGCGTCTCCTCTTCTGCCCACATCTTCGCGAGCGGCATCTTCGCGAAGTCCTGGATCGACTCCGTGAGGTTGGGCAGGCTGACCGCGAAGATCGTGTCGGCAGGCAGGTAGGGAAGGGCGGACTCCTGGGCGATCGCCGGTGCCGTGGCGACGAGGAACGTGGTCAGCAGGGAGAGGCGGATGGGCATCATCGGAGGATGAGGAAAGGCCGAGGCGGAGCGACCCAGCCGGTCGGCGCGGGTAGTGGACGTGTTGGTCGCGAAGATGTCGCAGCCTGGGCTCAACCCGTGCTGGTCAACTTCTTGAGATAGTCGGCGATGTTCGGCTCGGCCTCGATCAGGGCAGCCTCGAACCGGGCGACGACCTTCTGCAAGGCGCCCTTCTTTCCAGTGCCGCTCAGCAGAGTGCTGAAGACTTCCTTCAGAAGGTCGGTGGCCTTCGTGTCGCTCCCTTCCTTCGCGTAGTAGACGAGCAGCCCCGCCTGGAAGATGACCGCGTCGATGGCGGTCGACTCCATCTCGCCGTTGATCCCGAAGCCCGAGAAGAAGCCCTTCAGGTTGCGGATGCCGCCTTTGGCGAGATGGATTTTGCCGAAGTGGCCGCGATCCTCGCCGGTCTTGAGCCGGCTGGTGCACGCTGCGACGCCGTGCAGCAACCACAGCGGCAGGTCTTCACCGGCCTCGACACACACGCCGTGCACGTAGGACATGGCGGTCGCGTGCCGCACGTAGCGGATGCCCCAGTCCTTCTCGTTGCGGCACATCGCGGCGCGAACGTCGCCAAGGAACGGGACCTGGACCACGGCCTTCGGTTGGATCAGGCATGCCCCGTGCGACGAATTCTCGTCACCGAACCGCGCACCGAAGTCTCGGTACTCCGTGTCCGTCGTCGCGACGAGCACGACGGCCCGGTTCTTCGGGTGTACCGTCGGGGTGCCGAGAATCGGCTCGACGTCTTCGACTGCGTGGTCGGCTTCGGCTGCCAGCGCTTCGAGCTTGGCGATCGGGAGAGTGCTGATCAGGGTCGCGCGCTTCGAACGAACGACCCAGGGTCGCTTGAAGTCGCTGTGGAAGGTGTCGGCTTCCTTCTCGTCGGCGAGGCGGTTGTTCGCGACCGGGAAGTACCGCTTCGAAGCCTGCTCGAGCTGCCGTGCGTCGACGAACTCGCCCGTCACCGGGTGGCGCACCCTGCCGCTCACCAGGGCGACCTTCTCATCCTTCGTCACGAGTTCGCCCTCGTGGTGGAAGATGCCCTTCTTCGCGTCTTCGACTTCGGCCTTGTCGACCCAGACTCCGCCGACGTCGACGAAACCCTTCGCGGCGAATTCGGCTGCTTGTGCCTTCTTCCGCAGGGCTTCGGCCTCCTTCGCCGGGAGCCATTTGCCCTCGATCAGTTCGTTGCCGAGGGCGAGGTTCGCGCCTTCATGATCTGCCTTGATCTTGAGCACGGCCTGGTAGATCCGCTTCGCCTCGCTCGGCATGGACTTCTCCGCTGCCCACTTGCCCGCCTCGAACAAGGCATCCGGATTCTGCTTCGCCGCGGCTTCCTTGGCCTTGAGCTCTTGCTTCAGCTGCGCGCCGCTTTGGGCTGGCGCGGTGGTCACGAGCGAAACGAGGCTCGCGAGGAGGATGGCAATGGCCTTCATGATCGGACCTGCTCGGGAAAGCGGGAACGCACGATGATCGGGCCACGGCAGCCCTGCGTCCACTGGCTTGCGACGTCGCCAACTCTCGAGGCGGAAACGCGGCTGGTCGGCACGCTCAGGACCCGCTGGCCGAACGGCGCTTCTGGTCGGGGGCGAAGCGCGACCAACTTTCCATTCGCTGGCTCGGGCGCAAGTTGAGGTAGGGTGTCCAGCGCGGGCGAACCGGGGGGCGCAGCAGGCGGAAGCCGATCTCCTTCAGAGTGCGATCCGCCTTCTTCGCATTGCATCGCACACATGCGAGGACGCAGTTCTCCCACGAGGTGCTGCCCCCCCGCGAACGCGGCAGCACGTGGTCGACGCTGAGGTGATCGGAGTTGCAGTGCGTACCGCAGTACTGGCACGTGAAGTCGTCGCGGAGGAACAAATTGCGACGAGTGAACGGCGCCTCGTGGCAGGGAATCCGGTCGTAGTGAACCAGCAAGATCACCTCGGGGACCGCCAGCTGGACGCTCGGGGACCGAATGGCGAGGTTCTCGTCCGAAATCGGCTGATCGAGCCACTCCTCGAACGTGAACGTCGTGAGGGTGTCCGTGTGGACCACGCGTGCCGCCTCGCGAAACAGCATGCAGAGGGCCCTGCGTACGGTCGTCACGTGGACCGGCCGCCAAGACCGGTTGAGAACGAGCGTGGCTCGTTCGAGCAACGAGGCTCTACGGAATGGGTCGGACGGCCGCATCGCGAGGGTTCCTTGTCCGCGGCGCGGCCGGATGCGTGCCCGCCGGGGCGCGCAGAGTCTATGCTTGTGGTTCCGAAGGGCAAATGCCCGCTGGCCCCCGCGTGGGTCAGCGGCGTTGCCTCGCGCCCGGGTCACCGGTAGACTCCGCCGCCCTTTCTTGATCGAGGTTGCCTTCCCCGCCGCCTCCGCGCGCTCATGACTTCACGCCTTTCCCCGGCTTGGCTGCCTGTCGTCTTCGTCGGCTTGCTCCATGTTGCCGGGTGTGCGAGCAAGCAGCAGCGGGAAGGGTATGGAGTGTCGGCGACGCAGTTCCAGGACATGGTCGTACCCGATGGGTTCCGGCTGCGGGACGACGCCCACGAGAGCTACGCTCGCGAGGAAGGCGGTTGGCGCCATGGGCACTTCGTGTACTCGAGCGATGGCGATCTCGATCCCGCCCTCAACTACGTGCGGCAGAACATGCCGCGGCATCGCTGGCAGATCATGAAGGACGACGTCGTCGAGGGCGCCGTCCACCTGCGATTCGAACGCGGCGCCTACTCCGCCGACTACACCTTCACTCGTCGCGAAGGCGCCACCCAGATGGTGGTTGAGTATTCGACTGACTACTCACGACGCTGACCCGAAGTCTCCTCATGTCCGCATCCCCCACTCCCGTTGCCCCTGGTCCCCTGGCTGGGACGCAATCGCCCAGTCAGATCGAGTTCCTCTGGGAGCGCTACCGCAGTCTCTTCTGGGTTGTCGTCGTGGCGATCCTCGGCGCCCTGGGCGCCATGTACGGTCTACGGTACTATCGGCAGACGCAAACGGATGCCAAATGGACGTGGTTCGCCGAAGCGACCGACCTCAAAGATACCTACGCAAGTTCTGACGTAAACCGAGTTCCGGCAGCTCTTTCCGATAGAATAAAGGGGTTGGATCTCGCGGGTCTGGAAAAGGCTGCGCAGGCTCCCACGGAGGAATCGCAGCGACCGTTCCTGCTCCTGGCGGTCGCGCGTCGGGCCATGGCGGACGCCAACTGGCAACGGGCAGAGTCGGCCTTGGCGGAAATCGAGGCCAAGTACCCGAACCACTCCCTGGTGAAGGCGACCGACTATCCGGTCCAAGTCCGCGAAGTGAAAAAGGACCCGGCGGACAATCCGAAGGTCGCGACCCCGAACAAGAAGACCGAGTGGAAGCCGGCCAGGCCCGGCAGCTCCGTTGCGATGATGCGGGCGCAAATCGAAGCCGCGAAGGCCTACGCGGCGCCTCCCCAGTTTGCCGCGGTTCCCATCCCGGCCGAAGCGAAGAAGGTGAAGTTCGACCTCTCAACAGGTGGTTCCTTCACGATCGCTTTGATGGAGAAGGAAGCCCCCCTCCTGTGCGCGCAGTTCCTGCAACTGGCCAAGGAGAACGATGGGTTCTGGAAGAACCTGGCGGTCGACGAGATCCAGCGTCCGACGGACTTCTCCGGGCAGCCGCGCTGCATGCATCTCGGCTTCGAGAGCACACGAGACGATGATCGGACCAAGTGGACGACCACCGATCCGAGCAAGCACGTAGTGGATTTTGAGAGCAACCAGCTGAGCCACTTCCCGGGCGCGGTTTCGGCGCGGGTGGCCAGCGATGGCAAGGCCTGCGCCGATCGCTTTTGGGTGGTGGCGGACGACGCGGCGAACTTCGATGGTGAACGCGTGGTGTTCGGCTTCGTCGTCGAGGGACTCGACGCGGTAAAGCGCGTGTGCGAGGAGTCGATGTCGGCTCAAGAAGAGCAAGCTGGCCGCGGTCGACCGACCGCAAACATCCGGGTCACCGCAGTGACCATCCTTCCGTAAGGCTGCGCGGCGTCCCGCCCCCGCGCCCCTCGCAAGGGCTTCACGAACCCTTGAGTCGCTGGTAGATGCGCTCGAACTCGTCGCGGCCGCCGCAGTCGATGATGATCTGGCTGCGTTTGCGCCCGTAGCGTATCGCGACCGGAGTGCCGAGGGATTCAACCAGGCTCTCTTCGAGTTCGTTCAGCCAGACGGGTCGCGCTTTCCTGGAGCCGGCCTTCGGCTGGCTCTCCCCCAGGCTGGCGGACTGCATTTCCCGGACCTTTGCCTCCAGGGAGCGGACCGACAAGCCAAGGCGCACTGCTTCGTCCCCCCAGTGGATCATCGCCTCCGGCGTGCTCAGCCCAAGCAGTGCGCGGGCGTGCCCCATGGTGAGTGTTCCACGTGAAACATGTGCCTGGACTGGCTCAGGCAGGTCCAGCAGGCGGAGGAAGTTGGCAACCGACGAGCGCTCCATTCCGACCCGCGCTGCGACTGCGTCCTGGGTCGCGCCGAGCTTCTTCATCAGGAGTTGGAATCCCTGGGCCTTCTCCAGGGCATTGAGGTCCTCTCGCTGAAGATTCTCGACGAGCCCAATGATCGCGGAGTCGTCATCCGTCACCGAACGCACGAGCGCGGGAATCTGCGTGAGGCCGGCGAGCTGTGCTGCGCGCCACCGTCGCTCACCTGCGACCAGCTCGAACTGATCACCGACCTTCCGAACCAGGATTGGTTGGAGGATTCCGCTGGCTCGGACTGAGTCTGCGAGCTCCCGCAGCTCATTCTCAGCGATGTGCTTGCGGGGCTGGTAGGGGCTCGGATGGATTCGAACCACCTCGATCATCGAGACCACGTCACCATCCGCTCGCTGTGGTTGGGCAGGAGGCGTTTCAGCCTTTGCCGGCGGAGGGGTCTGCGGGGTGCGTCCACCCGACAGGAAGAAGTCCAGACCACGCCCAAGACGTCGATCAACCATCGAGCAGCTCCTTTGTCAGCTCTGCGTAGCAGAGCGCGCCTTTCGACCACGGACAATGCTGGAACGCCGACCGCCCGAAACTCGCCGCCTCAACGAGGTTGGCGTCCCGGTAGACCGGGGTGCCCAGCAGTCGGCTACCTAGGTTCTTCCTGAGGTCTTCGAGGACCTCCAGTGCGATCGGCTCCCGGGAGTCCACCATCGTCGGGAGAACTCCGCGCAACCGCGCGCCACCTGTTTGGCCGGCGACTGACTCGAGCGATGCGAGCATCTGGGAGAGTCCATGCATCGCGAGGAACTCGGTTTGGACCGGCACGATCACCTCGTCGCTGGCTAGCACCCCAGCCCAACCCAGTCCGTCGAGTCGCGGCGGGCAGTCGACAATCAACCACTCCGCGGCTTCCTTCAGACCGGCAATCAGCTCGTCGAGCTCGGTGTTGTGAAGAGCCGATCCGGACACCAGCCAGAACGACTCCGCGATTGGCTGTAGCAACGGGTGATGAGCAGGTGGCACGGGAGGGGCAGGCATGTCCTGCAGCGCGACGCTTGCGTTTCCTTGCGGGTCGAGATCCAGCAGGATTACTCGCCGCCCCGACAACGACAGGCCATGTGCCAAGTGGATCGCAGTTGTCGTCTTTCCGACGCCACCCTTGTGATTCGCCAAAGCAACGGATCGCACGCCCGCCCCCGGGAGGTCTCTGGACTTGGTCTGGTGCGGGGCCGCCGACGCCCGCAACCGCCGTCCGGCGATGCTAGCAACTGCCTTTGCTTGCGCGAGAGGCAATACCCGATTCTCTGGGTTGCATCTCACGCGACTCGCAGCACAATCCGAGCGGAGTGGGTTCCCTGCGCCTTCTCTCCTTGCTTACGAGACTTCGGTTGCGAGCGGCTGGCTGGCTGCCGTGGCTGCTTTGCTGCCTTTGGTGCGTCATGGCGAGCCTCGGCGAACCGAGAGTGCTGCGTTCCTTCGGTGTGCACGTGGCCGGCCAGGCTGCATCGGCGGGTTGCCTTGTTCTGGTTTTCGTCCTGCTCTGCAGTGGCGTTGCTCAGTGCCCTCCGTCGATCCTCGTGCTAGGCAACCTCGCGGCGGTGGGTGCCTGCGCGGCATTTGGTGGAACAGTCGTGTTGCTGTGCGAGCTGGCTCGAGGATCGCAAGCTGCGCTTGCCGAAACGGTGACCGCCGCGACCGCGGCCTTCGTCGCCGGTCTTCCCCTGGCCGCCGTCGCCCCTCTCGTTGCCGGCCTACGTGGCGAGAGATTAGCGCAAACATTTGCAGCACAAATCGTTATGGCTGTTATCGCTGGGTGGTGCTGCGCCGCCGCTGTCCCAACTTGGTCGTCCGGGCCGCTCTGGATCCCGCTGCTCGCCTACGCGTGCTTGACCGGTGCCGTCGTGATGTGGATGGCGAGTTCGCCGGAGCCTGCGATGATCAGGGCCAACACATGAAGATCGGCATTCTTGGTGACATCCACGCGAATGCCGAGGCTCTTCGCGCGGTGGTGGAGGCGGTTCGACGCGAAGGAGTGGACTGCTGGGTCCAGGTGGGGGACATCGTCGGGTACGGCCCCGAGCCGTCCGCTTGCATCGACATCGTGCGTGAGCTCGGCTGCATCACGTGCATGGGGAATCACGATGCGGCGGTGCTCGACCGGCTCGACACTTCCTACTTCAACAACTTCGCACGCGCAGCGATCCATTGGACTCGCGCCCGCCTCAGGCCCGAGGACTTCGAGTTCCTGGGATCGCTCCAACTGGTCGTTCGACGCCCGGAGTTCACGGTGGTGCACGGAACGATGCACCTGCCCGAGCAATTCGGGTATGTGATCAGTCCGGTCGAAGCGCTCGATTCCTTGGATCACCAGGACACACCGCTGTGCTTCGTCGGTCATTCCCATGTTCCGGCGATCTACCTGCGCCGCGACGTGGCGCCCGACGACATCCGAGTCGTCCCGCACTCGGAGGCCGAGATCTCCTACCGCGGCTTCGACAAAGTGCTCATGAATGTGGGCAGCGTGGGGCAGCCCAGGGATGAAGACCCGCGCGCCGCGTTCGGAATCGTCGACACCGAGCTCCAGATCGCCTCGATCCGGCGCGTCCCCTACGACATCACCGCGGTCCAACGAAAGATCCTCGCCGCGGGGCTTCCCGAAGTTCTGGCCAACCGCTTGTCGCTCGGAGTCTGAAGCGACTCTGAGCATGCGCCACTTGTTCGCAGCTCTGCTGCTCGTCGCGGCGAGTGCTGCACAGAAGTGGCAGGACACATGCGGCCGGACACCCGCGGGCGCGGTCGCTCTGCGGCAGGCGTTGCTCGACGTGGGCACCGATGCTCTCGTGCTTCTGGTCGCGTCGCACCCGGATGATCGCTATGTGCTTCCTGCCGCGTGGCTGCGGTACTGCCATGGCGTCCGCATCGCGGTTCTGCTGGCCACGCGTGGTGGGGGAGGCCAGAACGCAACGGGTCCCGAAACGGGGGACGAACTCGAACGGATCCGGACGTTGGAAACCGAAGCCGGCTGCACGCACTTCGATGGCGAGGTCTGGTACCTGAACAGACCCGACGCGGGCTACCGTCGCTCTGCTGCGGAGACGTTCGCCGAATGGGGACGCGAGCAGACGTTGCGCGATCTCGTCCGCCTGTTGCGACGGATTCGGCCCGACTGTGTCGTGACGACGCATCATGCGGAGGAGTCGCACGGTCACGACCTCGCACTCGTCGATCTGCTGCCCGGTGCCGTGGATCTCGCTGCGTCGCCCGACTTCGTCACCGACCAGGCGCCGTTTCATGTGCGCGGCCTGTTCCTCGGCGCCGGCAGCACGATCGACGCCAGCACGGTGCGCGTGGAAGGGGATCGGCTCGAGCCTGTGCGGGGCCTCGGGCTGCGCCAGCTCGCCTACCGCATCCTGCACGACGCGCATCTGAGCCCGGGACTGCCGGCTCCGATCGACACCGTCTTCGAGCCGGAGCTGCGCTTGCAACCGCGAACGACGACTCCGTCGTCTGCTCCAGGGCACCTTCCCCTCGGCTTGCCGTCGGTTTTCGAGCCCGACATCTGGCCCGGCAACGTCGATCGCGCCAGAGAGCTCGAAGGCATGCTCTCTCGCTTGAAGGACAGCGCCAACGGCGTGGCTCCGACAGCCGAGGCGGCGAAGCAGGCGACGCTCGAGTTGCGCAAGGAGATCGCCCTGCTCGGCAGTCCTGTGCCGGAGGCCCTCCGCGATGCGCGCGACCGACTGCGTCGTCGACTCGCGGCTGCAGAACGGCTCCTGCTGCTCACGGCAAATGCGCAGATCGAACTCGATGTGCCGCCCGGCACCGTGGCCGTCGGAGGGGAGGAGCTCCTCGTGAATGTTCGCATCCACTCGGCCAGTGACACGCCCGTTCCGATTCGCGTCGACGGCCTCGGCGGTGTGATCGCGAAGTTCGAGGCCGTCGAGGAGGGTGAAGCGCGCGGGGGCTTCCGCAACGGTGCGCGTGCCCAGATCGCCATCAGGATCCCGCTCGGCGATCAGGACGGGTCCGACCCGATGATCCGCGCGTTCTCCGGCGACCGGTTCGATCCGCCCGTCCGACTGCGCTTCACCCTGCGCATTGCAGACATCGAGGTCCCGGTCGACCTCACGGTCCCGGTGGAGCAACGAGCACCGGTCGAACTCGCACTCGTGCCGCGCATGTTGCTCCTGCCCTCGGCGCGGCGCGAAGTGCAGTTCAGCGTCGGCGTCACGCGGCGCACACGTTTCCCCGTGATCGGACCGCTCGAAGTGCGAGCTCCGGCGGGCTACGTCGTTGCTCCCGACCACCGCGACGTGTCGTTGACGGATGTTCGCGGCGATCTGTTCGGATTCGCGGTAACGGTCCCGCCCGATCGCACCACGGGCGTGGACACCTTGCGCATTCGGCTCGGTTCCGTGAAGGTCGCGCTCCCGGTCCACACTGTCGACGCGAAGGTCCCCGACGGGCTGCGCGTCGGACTCCTGCGCGGCCGAGACGACACGCTGCCGGGCATCCTTGGCGTCGGTGGGTTCGGCCTGCGATGGTCGGACCTCAGTGACGCCGACATCGCCGTAGCCGACCTGCGTGAGTTCGACACGATCGTCGTCGACGTTCGCGCCCTGCACGAGCGACCCGCCGCGCGACGCGCATTTCGCCGCCTCATCGACTTCGCGGCCCGGCGTGGTCACCGGCTCGTCGTCTTCTATCAGAAGGACGTCGAGTTCCACCCGTCGGGCGAGGGCTTCCTCGGCGCTCCGTTCCAGCCGTTCCTGATCGGCCGCTCACGCGTGACTCGTGCCGATGCTCCAGTGCAGGTGCTGCGGCCCGACCACGTGTTGCTGAACCGCCCGAACCGCATCTTGCCGGGCGACTGGGATGGGTGGGATCAGGAGCGCGCCCTCTACCTGCCCAGTGTCTATGCGAGCTCGTACGAAGAGATCCTCGCGATGAACGATCCCGGTCAACCCGGCGAGCGGGGCACCCTGCTCTACGCGCGCACCGGGGAGGGCGAGTACGTCTACTGTGCGCTGGCTCTGTGGCGCCAGCTCAAGAAGCTGCACCCCGGCGCGGTCCGGCTGCTCGCGAACTTGCTGACGCCGTCGAGCGGTTCGTGATCAGGGCAGGCGCGGGAAGCGCATTCGCGCGGACTTGCCGCGCACGAGCTTCACCTCGCGCGAGCCGCCGCTCCGCAGGATGTGCATGCCCTGTGCGGTGAGCAGCGAGTAGTCGCCGTTGTCGTAGAGGAGCTCCAGCCGAATCGAGTCCAGGCACTCTTCGAGCAGGCGGATCTCGACGACGTTGCGTGCGCTGACCGACACCGTCGCGCCCTGCATGTTGACGTACTGGAGCTCCGACATGGACACGATGGCAACGGGATCGTCGGGGAGTGGACCCTGCCCCTGGGGGACCATGGCGAGCGCCGCGACGACGGGAAGGGGGAGAGCGAAGTGCCAGGCTTTCACGGGATCTCCAGATCGAAGTAGGAGGGCGGCTTTCGACGCCGCGAAGGCGGCACTATGACGGGCCTCTGCCCGTGATCCTGCAACAGATCTTCCGTCTCTTCGCGGGATTGCTCCTCGCTGTCCTGCTGGTCGCCACGTCGTCGTGTGACCGGCCCCGGGGAGAGGCGGCGCCCGCGGTTGCCGAACGGCTCGCGGAGGTCGTCGCCGGAACGGGGGATCCGGATCCCTCGACGCTCGCGGCGATCACCCGCGTGGTCGAACGAGAGGAACCGGCGGTGCGTGCGTTGTTCCGAGGGCGACCCGCGCAACGCTACTTCATCCACGTGCACGCGGATCGCGAGCACCTTCCGGCGTCGCTCGCGGCGAACCTGCACGAAGACTCCCCAGGGTTCGCGATGCTGGGCACGCGCCAGATCCACGTGGTGTGGGGCGAGATGCAGCGGACCGGAGCCAGCATGCGCGGTGTCGTCGTGCATGAGATGGTGCACGAGATGCTCGATCAGTTCGTCGCGCCGCACGGCCGCGCGCTCCCGCGGTGGTTCCACGAGGGGCTGGCGCAGACCGTCGCCGGCGACACCTACCTCGGCGCACGCGAGGACGAGCTGGTGTGGCGCGCGGCGGCCGGACGCCTCGAATCGTTCGAATCGCTGCGCGGGTCGTTCCCCGCCGACAAGCCGACGCTGCAGGTCGCGTACGCGCAGAGCTACTCGTTCGTCGCGTGGCTCGCCCGTGAGTTCGGCATGGCGACCGTGCTCGATGTCGCGTCTTCGGTCGACGCATCGACGTCGTTCGAGATCGCCTTGTCCTGGCGCACGAAGCGCTCCAGTTTCGATCTCAACACAGCGTGGCAACAGCATCTGCTGCACGGCTCGGGGGCGCCCTGGCGGGTCGCGTTCGACCAGTTCTTCAGCCTGCTGATGATCGGCGCGCTGCCCGTGCTGGTGCTGGCATTGATGCGCCGCCTCGCCGTCGATCGTCGGGCGGCGCAGCGCCTGGATGCAGCTGCGGTGGCCGAAGACGAAGCGTTCTCCGCGGCAGCCTCCGAAGGAACGGACGACGAGGCTGCTGGGGAAGAGCACGGCGAGGAACGTCGCTCTGCCGGTGCGAGCGAGGTAAAAGGCGACGCGTGAATCCCAAGCCGACTTCGCGCGCCATCGGGCTCGCACTGTTCGCCGCCGCGCTTGCTGGCGGCTGCACCGCGCACCAGCACTCCGTCGGGCTCGGTGCCACGGGTTCCGGCGTGATCGCCGCGCGTCAGTACTACTTCTTGTTCGGCTTCTTCCAGGTGAACGAAGTCGACGCCCAGCGCATGGCGGGCAATCTCACGAGCTACTCGATCGAGACGAAGTACGGCCTGGTCGACATGCTCCTCGCACCGCTCCTGCTGCCCTTGACGGCGACGTCCCGCACCGTCGTCGTGCGGACCTGACCGCATGGCGCTCGAACTCCAGTTCCTCGGCGCGGCACGGCACGTCACGGGGACGAAGCACCTCCTCACCGTCGGCACGGACCGCGTCCTCCTCGACTGCGGCCTGGTCCAGGGGCCCCGCCGCGTCGCCGACGAACAGAACCGCAAGCTGCCGATCGCTGGTCGCGACGTCGACATCGTCGTGCTGTCCCACGCGCACATCGATCATTGTGGTGCGCTGCCGCGACTCGTGAAGGACGGCTTCGCCGGGCCGATCTGGTGCACCGAGGCGACCGCCGACATGCTCCGGATGATGCTGCTCGACTCCGCGCACATCCAGGCGCAGGACGCGCGGCATCTGCGGAAGCGCGGGCACGACTTCGAGCCGCTCTACGATGCGGACGACGTCGAACGCACCCTGCGTCTCGTGAAGCGGGTTCCCTACCACCGCCAGTTCGAGGTCACGAAGCAGCTGCGCGTCGAGTTCCTCGATGCCGGTCACATTCTCGGCGCCGCGATCGTGGTGATGGACGTCGACGCCGACGGCAAGAAGCGCCGGGTCGTGTTCACCGGAGATCACGGGAGAAAGGACTTGCCCATCCTGCGAGATCCCGACGCGATGCCCGAGTGCGACGTGCTCATCACGGAGTCCACGTACGGCGATCGAACGCACGCACCGCGCGTCGACACGATGGCCGAACTCGCGCGCGTGATCGCGGAGGAGCTGCACGATGGCGGGCGCGTCGTCGTGCCGGCGTTCGCCGTCGGCCGAACGCAATCGGTCGTGCTGTTCCTCGGGCAACTGATGCGCGACGGAGTCCTGCCTGGGCTGCCAATCTGGGTCGACTCGCCGATGAGCAAGCAGGCGACGAGGATCATGCGCGCGCACCCCGACTTGTTCGATGCGGAGACGCGCGCGCTGATGAAGTCGGGGCACGACCCGTTCTTCTTCGACGGCGTGACCTACGTGGCGGACGTCGAGGAGAGCAAGTCGCTGAACCAGCAGCGCTCGGGCGTCGTCGTGGCGGCGTCCGGCATGTGCGAGGCTGGGCGCGTGCTGCACCACCTCTCGCAGACCCTGGGTCGCCGCGAGGACTGTGTGCTCATGGTGGGCTACCAGGCGCAGGGGACTCTCGGTCGGCGACTGCTCGACGGTCAGAAGACGGTGACGATCTTCGGCGAACCGCACGACGTGAAGTGCAAGGTGCGTTCGATCCCGGGTCTCTCCGCGCACGCCGATCGCGTCGAGCTGATGGATGCGAGTCGCCACCTCGCCGGTCGATGCAAGCAGGTCTTCGTCGTCCACGGCGAAGACGAACCTGCCGAGGCGTACGCCGCGCAGCTGCGCGAGAGCGGCTTTCGCGACGTGCGTGTGCCCGCGAAGTACGAACGCCACGAGATCGTGTGACCGCGCTTCGCTTCACCAAGATGGAGGGGGCCGGGAACGACTACGTTCACGTCGACGCGATCGAGGCGCCGCTGCCGTTCCCGCTCGACCATGCATCCGCCGTCGCGCGTCGTCTCGCCGATCGGCACTTCGGAGTCGGCGGTGATGGACTCATCGTGATGACCCGCGGCGAACGCGCACCGCTCCGCATGCTGATGTGGAACGCGGACGGTTCGCGCGGGGCGATGTGCGGCAACGGTCTGCGCTGCCTTGCGCGACTCGGTTTCGAACGCGGCCACGTTCGAACGCGTGAGTTCGACGTCGAGACCGACTCCGGTCCGCGATCCTGCTCGATCCTCGCTTCGGGCGACGTGCGTACCGCCATGGGGCAGGTGCGGTGCGGCGACCCTCGCGACGTGGAAGTCGCGGACACGCTGGTGCGGCTCGTGCCCGGTGACGCCGGCAACCCGCACGCGGTGGTGTTCGTCGACGACGTCGAGGGCGCTCCCGTCGAACGCGTGGGCGCGGCGTTGCAGAAACACGGTGCGTTCCCGGACGGCGTCAACGTCGAGTTCGTGCAGGTTGCGTCTCGCGATCGACTGCTGCAGCGCACGTTCGAACGCGGCAGCGGTGAGACTCTGGCGTGCGGATCGGGCGCCGTCGTCGCAGTCGAAGCCGCCCGTCGGCACCGATCCGTCGATGCGCAGGTCGTCGCGGTGCAGCTGCGCGGCGGCACGCTCCTGGTGTGCCGCACGGAGAGTGGCCTTGCGATCGAAGGCCCCGCCCGTACCGTCTTCCGCGGTGAGATCGAGTCGCCTGGGCTTTTCCGGTGACGCGCTCCCGCTTGTTTCCCTTCGTCGAGGTGTGACCGTGGGCCCATTCGTCTGGATCCCGATCGGTTTCGTCGTGCTGGTGATCTTCGTCTGGATCGTCATCTACAACGGGCTCGTTTCCCGTCGCAACGAGACGAAGAACGCGTGGAGCCAGATCGACGTGCAGTTGAAGCGCCGCTACGACCTGATCCCGAATCTCGTCGAGACGGCGAAGGGCTACATGAAGCACGAGCGGGAGACGCTCGAAGCGGTCGTGCGCGCGCGTCAGACGTGCGTCGACCTGAAGAACGCCGGCAACATCGGCGACCTCGTGAAGGCCGAAGGTGCGCTCACGCAGTCGCTGCGCGGCTTGTTCGCCGTGGCGGAGAGCTATCCGGACCTGAAGGCGAACCAGAACATGTTGAGCCTGCAGGAGGAGCTCAAGTCGACCGAGAACCGCGTCGGCTTCGCTCGCCAGGCGTACAACGACGCGGTGATGCGTCTCAACAACTCGATCGAGCAGTTCCCCGCGTCGATCGTGGCGGGAATGGGCGGCTTCAAACAGGCCGAGTTCTTCGAGGTCGAGGCACCGGAAGAGCGCAAGGCCGTGAAGGTCTCGTTCTGATCGCGCCATGAGTCGCGCCGCCGCAGCACTCGCGCTGCTCGCCTGCGTCGCGACGACGAGCGAGCGGATCCGGGCCCAGGACGCGTTCGCGGCTTGCGAAACCTGGCTCGCGGCGGAACAACCGACGCGGGCACAACTCGAGGCTGCGCTCGAACGAGTGCTCGCGGAGCCGGCGACGGGATTCGAGTGGCTTGGCCGCGAACGAACCGCAGCCGCGCCCGATGGCCCCGCGCGATGCAAGGCGATCGAATCACTGGCCACACACGCGGTCGTCGAGTTCGTTCGCCGGCAGCACCGGGCCGGAGTTCGTTACGCGGGGCAATACGCGGCTCTCGCGAAGCTCGAGCCGTTCGCGGGCGAGCTGCTCTTCTCGCTCCTGCTCGAGACGCCCGCGTGGTTTCCCCACACGCACCGAGCACGCCTCGTTCCGGCTCTGCGCGACCTGTTTCCGCGCGCGCCGAGCGAAGCGCGGCTCGCGCAGATTGCGGCGCTCGCGAAGAGCTCCATCGAGCCCGAAGAGCTCGTTCGCGCCCTCGACGGCCTCTCGTGGCAGTGGGGGGACAAGCAGGCGGCGCAGGCGCGGATCGACGAACTGAAGCGAGCGAGCGCGGAAGGTGACGTCGAAGAGCGCGTTCGCGTGATGCTCGACCTCGCCGAACTCTGGTACGACCTTCGTGAGTACCGGTCCGCGGCGGCGACGCATCGCGCCGTGCTCGCGTTGGCGAACGGTTCCGCCGTGCTGCTCAAGCCTGCGCACCACTACGCGTCGGCATGCGCGCACGCGTTGAGCGGCGATGTCGAACAGGGGATCGCGGCGCTGCAGCGCTGTGCCGCCGCACAGACGGATCCTCGCACCGACGCATCGCATCGCGTCGCGAGGACCCTGTGGGAGAAGGACCCCGAGATCGTGGTCCTGCGCGGCGACCCCCGCTACGCGAAGATCTTCGCCGAGGCCTTCGGAGCGAACCCGAGTCCCGAACCGGCGGAGAAGGCGCAGCGCTGACCTTGGGTCCCTCCGTCTCGCTGTTCTTCGGTCTCGTCGTCGTCTTCGCGTCGCGCGAGGTCGACCCGCCCGTCCCGGGCAGCGGCTCGTGGCCCTTCCTGCTCCTCCACCTGCCCCTGCTTGCCGCGCCGTACCTGCTGGCGCGGGCAGCACGCAGCCTGCTCGTGCGCGAGCTGACGACCGGGCGGGTTGCATCGGTCCCGCCCCGCGCGCTCCTTCGTCTCTCGGTGTTCGCGACTCCGCTCGTGTGTTGGGCGTTCTGCGTGTCAGGCGGGTGGGGCGACATCGGATCGCGCCTCGCAGGATCGAGCAGCTTCGTCGACATGATGCTGCTGCTGGCCCCGCTGTACGTCGCCGAACTGCCGAGACTCGTCGTGGCGACGCTCGCGGAGACGCTGGTCGAAGTGGCCGCACAGATCGCCCCTGGCCGGATCGTGGATCGCGCGACGCTGCCCGGACCGGGCGAACTCGCACCGTCGGTTCGGGTGCGGCTCAGCTGGCCGATCCTGCTGTTGATGCCGTGTGCCCTGTTCGGCCTCGGGCTCGATCTGCTCCAGATCGATCGGCGCGCACAGAGCTTCTTCCTCGCCACTTCGCCAGGCGGCGCCATCGGCGCGCTTCTCTTCTTCTTCGTGGCGGCGTCGTTGTTGCCGCTCTGGTTCCGGGTCGCGTTCGGAGTCGTGAGTGCCCTGCCGGAGCCGATCGGCAGCCGGCTGCGGCAGACGGCCGCGGCGCTCGGTTTCCCCGCCTCGCGTGTGCTGCTGCTCCCGACGGCGAATCGCGCGATGAACGCTGCGATGGTCGGGCCGCTGCCGTTCGGCCGGTTCTTGTGCCTCACCGACGGCATCCTCGCCTCGCTCGACGAAGAGTCCCTGTCCGGTGTCGTTGCCCACGAGATCGGGCACGCGAAGCGTGGCCATCCGCTGTTGCTGCTGACATTCGCGATCGTGATCCCGGTGCTGTTGCCGCCCATCCTGGGGCTGTGGGACGTCGGAGAGTTCGATGCGCTGACGAAAGCCGTCATGGCGCTGCTGGCGCTCGTCTTCGTCTGGTCGATCGTGAGGACGGTGGCACATCGGTTCGAACACGAAGCCGACGCGACGTCCGTCCGTGCCCTGGGTGCCGGTCCGTGTTCGCGGGCACTGAAGACCGTGTGCAGTCTCGCGATGCCCATGTCGCGCGGGTTCTTCCGCCGCGTGTTCAGCCTCCACCCCGAGGAGGCTGACCGCTGGGCTTTCATGGCGCGCTACGAGTCGGACCCGCTCTTCCGTCGTCGCTTCGACGAACGCAGCACCGCGCTGCGCAGCCTGACGGTGGCCCTCGTGGTCATCACGGCGTTCGGAGCGATCGCCGCATGGATCGTCGAATGGCCGTACGAGCGCGCGATCTGGTCGTTCCGCAGCGGCGACTTCCGCAGCGCGCAGGCGCACGTCGCCACGGTCGGGGACGAAGTGCCCGAGCGTTGGCAGGAGACATGGCAGCGGTTGCGCGAAGAGCTGCGCGTGGCGACGGAGATCGCGCCGGATGCCACGGACTGGGAGTCTGCGCGCAGAGAAATCGAAGGAAAGGCGTTTCCCCGCGCGCTCGAAGTCCTGCGCGCCAACGGTCCGGCCGCGGCTGCACCCTGGTTCGCCCTCGCGCGGGAGGTCGACGAGTCGCCGCTGTGCGGTGCGCTGCACGAGTTCTGCCGCGCGACCGACGACGTGCACCGAGAGAAGGCGCGTCGGGTCGTCCGTCGCCTCGGGCCTCCGCCGGGCCTCGAAGGCGTGTTCGCGGATTGAAATGCTCCGAGGCGCCCGCCGTCGGAGCGCCGTTCCCACGTGTCCTAGTAGCGATTCACTTCGACGGCCCAGCTGGTCGGCTTGCGCCACACCTCGTTGCCGCGGCGGTCGAACTCGCGCACGTACTGGTTCTCGGCGACGAGGGTGTTGCCGTTCGGCAAGCGATCGGCGTCGCTCGGGCTGCTGAGTCCCGTCAGCTGCCACACGACACGGCCGTCGCGGTCGACTTCGATCACGAGGCCCTTGTTGCGCTGCGTGATGAGTGTGTTGCCGTTCGGCAGACGGTCGGCGTCGTGCACGTTGGGTACGTCCTTCATCTCCCACACGATCTCGCCCGCCGGGCTCACCTCGATCACGCGGTCCTTCAGCATGTCCGCGATGAGCGTGTTGCCGTTCGGCAGGCGGTCGGCGTCGTACGGGCGGATGTCCTTCGCGTAGCTCCAGACGACCTTCTTGTCGGGTGAGACCTCGATGACCCGACTACCGAAGGTGTCGGCGATGAGCGTGTTGCCGTTCGACAGACGGTCGGCGTCGTAGGGGTTCTTGAGGTCCTCGTAGGCCCAGACCGTCTTGCCCTTCCGGTCGACTTCCTGGACCCGGTTGATCGCGAATTCGGTGATGAGCAGATTGCCGTTGTCGAGACACTCGGCGTCCCAGGCGCCGAAGACGTCGTTCATCTCGAACACCACGCGACCCTGCTCGTCGACCTCGAACACGCGGTTGTCGCTGTAGTCGGCGATCAGCGTGAATCCCCACATCGCGCCGCCGCCGACACCCGTCTCGATCCGCGTCACTGCCGACAACGGGAGCACCGAGGCTCCGGCGATCGGCAGGACCACCGCGAGGTGGTCGGACGAAGAGTCGGCCACGAAGCCGATCAAACGTTCGCCGCCGACGAGGTCGACCCGCGAATACGTCGTTGCGTCGCTCTCGACGACACGCGGCCGCTGCAGCAAGAGGCCGCTCACGTCGGTCAGCACGACCTCGGTGCGTCCACCGGACGGCGCGTCGATCGTGATCTTGCCGTCCGCGACACCGGCAACCCGCCCTTCCACGAAGGTGCCGTCGCGGCGCCGCACACGATCGTGATCGACGGAGGCTCCGACGAGGCGATCGAGTTCCGGGTCGAGGGCGATGCCCTGCACTTCGCGGCGCGGGATCGCAAGGCTGCCGAACCACGGCGACACGACGCGCACGGTCTCGGCGTCGACGCCGACGAGGTCGCCCATCAGCAGGCTGCCCTGGTTCAGGAAGATGCGCGGCTTCGTCGCGGCCACGGGAGCGTGGTCGGGGAACTCGATCGTGTCGCAGTCGGCGAACGACAATTCGGCCGCGGGGAGCCCCTCGAAGACGCCGAGCGCAAGTTGCGAATCGCCGAAGAAGCCACCGAACGTGCCGGGTGCGACGGTCCGGTCCGGCAGCGTGAAGCGTGCGTTCACCTTGCCGCCCTTGTCGGGAGCGACGATCGCGGCGCCGGCCGCGACCACGGGATCCGGCGATTTCGCGAGTTCCTGCAGCAGAGCCGTGGCGTCGGGGTCCGAACCGTGCGAGTGCAGTGCCCGTACGATCGCCATGATCTCGGTGCGCGATGGCTTCGTGCCCGCGAGGTCGTCGCCGGTGGGCTTCGGATCCAGCACTTGCCGGCACAGCGCCGCGGCCTTCGCCGAATGCATGCGGCCGAGGGCCGACACCGCGGCGAGGCGGTGCACACCGCCCTTCCACGGCACCATCTGGGCCACGGCCGTCGCGTCTTCGTCGCCGCCGAGTTTGCCGAGCGCGCGAATGGCGCCGTCCACGATCGACGAGTCGGTGTGACCGAGGGCGCTGCGCAGCGCACGCGACAGCCGCGGGTCGGCGTCCCAGTAGAGCGCCGTCGTGACCAGCCCGCGGACCAGCTGGCGCTCGCGGTCTTCGGCGGCCGTGCCCTTGGCTCCGAGTGCATCGAGGATTCGCGCGCACCGGATGTTCTGCTCGAGCACGTCGAACTTCTCCTTCTTCTGCTCGATGACGGCGCGGGCCGGGCCGCCGATGTCGATCAGCGTGCGTTCGGCGTCTTCGCGCACCTGCCAGCGCGGGTCGGCCAGCTGGTCGAGCAGCTGATCGATCTTCAGGCGGTATTCACGGTGGTCGCCGTGCAGGCGGGCGACCATGGCAGGAAACACGTTCGCCTTGTGCTGCAGCAGGCCGCCGACCTGGGCGAGCCGGTCCTTCAGCAGCCCGGACTGGAAGCCCGCGGTCTCGGTGGCGAGCTTCTCCGCGGACCACTCCTGCGTTCGCGCCGAAGCGAGAACGGCGACTGCTGCAACCAGGATCCGCCAGGACGTGGAGAACATCGTCATCAGTCTACGAAGAACGGGTCGGTGGACGAGAAGGTGCGACCGCGACCTCCTCGGGCGGGCGCGTTTCCCGCATGCTCCGGGTCGACGCCGATGCGGGCACTGGCCAGAGTTTCTCGTTGTCGGAAGGCTCCGGGGTCTCGCTGCGTCTCGGATCGCCCCGTAGATTTCCACTGACCCCTCGTGGCCTGGCCGTCGTTCGGACGACGGGCATCCGACCCATTTCCGAGAACCCCCGGCCGCGGCCGGACCCGCCAACCGAACGGACCGAAGGCCGTGCACGATCGCTTGCCGTACCGCACGTGGGCGTGGTCGTCGCTTGCGGCCCTGGCGGTCGCCTTGCCGGCCCAGGACCGGAGGGCGCTCGTGTCCGCGCTCGCACGCGCGCCTGCATCGGCACCCGCCTCGACGAGCCAGGATCCGGACGACCCCGGTGTCCAGGTCGAGATGTTCGAGAACCCGACCCTCGACCGATTCCTCCGCCGCGCGCAGGACTTCCTCGGTCGCAACGAGTTCGCCCAGGCGATCCGCGTCCTGCAGGACGTCATCGAGGGCAAGACCTCCGAGATCGTGGGCGACGCGCCGCCGCCTTTGCCGCCCCCGACGGCTCCCAATCCGTCGGCGTCCCCGCCGGCGCCAAAGGAGCGCCCGGCGCGAGATGCGGAGTCGACGCCCGACGCCCGCCAGTCGGTGTTCTCCTCCGACGGCCGTCTCTTCCGCCCGGTGCGGCGCCTCTGCCACGAACTGCTCGCGCGATTGCCCGCGGTCGGCCTCGAGCTGTACCGCGCCTCGTTCGAAGGCGCGGCGAACGAAATGCTCGAGGATGCGATCGCCGACGGCTCGACTGGTGCGCTCGAGGCGGTCGTCACCCGCTACTTCGTGACGCTGCCGGCAGGACGGGCGATGGCGTTGCTCGCGGATCGGTTGATGCACGAGGGGCGGCCGCGCGCGGCGGTGCAGGTGCTTCACGACCTGATCGACGTCTATCCCGCGGAGAACCGCCGCCGCCTCGGCATCAGCGACGTGTGGTGCGGCTTCAAGATCGTGTTGTGCCTGCGCCTCGCCAACGACCCCGGCGCCGCGCACGCCGCCGCGGTCCAGCTCGCCGAGAAGTTCCCCGGCGAGACGCTCCGCATCCTCGGCGAACTGCAGGCGGTGGCCGACCTGCCGAAGAGTGAGATGCTCGGCCTCGAAGCCCTGACCGCGGGTCCGCGGCGCACCGCGGACGAGCCGTCGTGGTTGTCGCCGGCGACCGAAGAACTCGTCCCGCTGTGGCAGTACCGGTTCCGCAACCCGGACCCGTACCGCGACCCCAAGGCAGCGAACGAGAACAACCGGGTCACGGCGTTCTTCGACGAATCGAATCGCGCCGTGTCGATGCCGTTCGCGAACCGGTACGGCGGCGGCACGTGGATCTCCTTCGAGAACGGCGGGCCCGGCAGCTTGCCGCGCGCGTTGTTCTTCGAGCACTTCCGGCTTCGCGTCGCGGACGTTCTCGGCGGCCTGATGGCTGCGCAGGGCGATCAGCCGGACGATCCGCCACCCGCGCGTGAGAACCACCCGAGGATCCGCATCGCGACGAGCGACTTCGCCCTGCTGCGTCCGGTCGAGGACGAGGAGCGCTGCTACGCGATCATCGGGTATCGCGGCAAGACCAGCGCCACCGTCGACGTGCTGAAGGCGAGTGAGCTGGTCGCCTGTCGCAGGGGGACCCTGGAACGCGCGTGGTCCTCGACGCAGTGGCTGGAAGGCGAAGGCGGGCTTCGCGACGTGACGTTCCTGGCGGCCCCGACCGTGAGCGGCGAGCGGCTGCTGCTGCCGGCGATGCGCCGCCGCGGTTTTTCGCTCGAGTGCCTCGATCGCTCCACGGGGCGCCCGCTCTGGAACGTGCGCCTGCACGCGGGTGGCTCGCAGTTCTTCAAACCGCCGGGAGTTCCCGTCGTCGTCGCCGCCGGCACCGCCTTCGTTGCGACGAACGCAGGTTGCATCGCGGCCGTCGACTCGTTCACGGGCGACTTGCGGTGGATCCGGCGCTACGAGCGCACTGATCCCGTGCGCCCGGTGCGTCGTTCGTCGACCCGCTCGCGCGAGGAGGAGATGGCCTGGTCGGCGTTGTTCCAGCAGGCTGAGCTGCCGGGGTTCCTGCCGAACGACCTCGTCGTGTCGAACGGAACGGTCGTGTTCGCGGCGTGCGACTCGAACCTGGTGATGTGTCTCGACGGCGCGACCGGTCAGCCGCTGTGGTGGGTCGACAGCACGACCCGCCACGCTCCGTTCAGGCCGCTGCGCTCGCTGGTCGGCATCGCGAACGGCGACCTGTTCGCCGTCGGCGATCGCCATCTCGTCTGCATCGGGCTCGAAGGCGGCCTCGTGAAGTGGCAGCGCGAGCTGCCGCCCGCGACGGCGACGAAGGGCACACGCGGTCGCGGTCTCGTGGTCGGCGACGAAGTCGTCCTTCCCTCCGATGGCGAACTGCTCGTTTTCGACGCTGCCGGTGTGCGGCCGATGCGGCGGATTCGCGTGCCGTCGTTCGACGCCAGTCGCGATCCTCTCAGCGGACCGTGCACGTTGTCGTCGCAAGGACCGTGGCTCGCCGTCGGCTATCCCGGCGGCGTCGAACTGCTCAGTTCGCGCGGTGCCCTGAGCGATGTCGCTGCGTCGTGCACCGATCCGTTGACGAAGGCGGACCTGCTCGTTGCCGCTTGCGACGGCGCGGCGGCCGAAGCGCTGCTCGCGTCGGCATTGCGGGCCGACGGCGGCGGGCCGCGACGCCGTGTGCTCGCCGAACGACTGCTCGGCCTCGTTCGCGGCCGTGCGATCGCTGTCGCGCGCACCGGCGACCTGAAGACCGCTCTCGCGGCGCTCGACGCGGTGCAGGATCTGATGCCTCCTCAGGAGACACGGCTGCGCTGGCACCTGGCCCGGCTCGACCTGTGCAAGGCGGCGGGCAACCCGAGCGCGCTCGAACGGGAACAGATCCGGCTGTACGACCTGATGGAGGGAAGAGGATGAATCGCACGCTCGCCATGGTGCTCGGCACCATCGCCGTGTCCTCCGCCGCGCCCCGGGCGCAGGACGTCTATCCCCCGGGAGTGAACAAGGAGATCCAGGAAGCGATCCAACGCGGCATCGCCTGGCTCGAACGCAACCAGGCGAACGACGGCAGCTGGCGCAGCGCCGGCGGATACGGCACCTACCCCGCGGCGATGACCGGCCTCGCCGGGATGGCGCTGCTCGCGGCAGGCTCGACGCCGACGCGCGGCCGGAACTACGGCGAGGTGAGGCGCGCCGTCGACTTCCTCCTGAAGCACGCGGATCCGAACACCGGCGTGGTGTCCGTTCCGCAGGAGGAAGGGCGCAGCATGTACGGCCATGGCTTCGCGACGCTCTTCCTCGCGTCGGTCTTCGGCATGGAGGAGGACCAGCGCAAGCACGAGAAGCTGAAGCGTGTGCTCGACAAGGCGTGCACGCTGATCTCGTCCGCGCAGTCGTCGGCAGGGGGCTGGATCTACACGCCGGACACGAACGGCGACGAGGGCAGCGTGACCGTGACGCAGATACAGGCCCTGCGCGCCTGCCGCATGGCGGGCATCGTCGTCGACAAGAAGACCGTCGATCGCGCGATCGACTACATCAAGCGCTGCCAGAACGCCGACGGCAGCATCCGCTACAGCCTCGCTTCGGGCGGTGAGGGTCGCCCGGCGATCACCGCGGCGGGCGTCGCGGTGCTCTACAACGCGGGCGTCTACGACGACCAGCCGTTCGTCGACAAGGCGGTGCGCTACTGCAAGCGGGAGATCCAGGTCACCGTCGACAACACCGGCCACCACTTCTACACGCACCTCTACTGGAGCCAGGCGCTCTACCAGCGCGGCGGGCAGGACTGGACCGACTACTACGCGAAGGCCGCGGCGTACCTGTTGAAGCAGCAGCGCAAGGACGGCTCCTGGGAAGGTGACGGCGTGGGGCAGGTGTACGGAACCGCGATCGCATTGATCATCCTGCAGCTCCCGTACTCGCTCGTCCCCATCTACCAACGGTGAGTCGGGCGCCCTGATGTTCGCCATCGCGTTCCTGAATCCGATGCTGCTCGCGGCGCTGCCGCTGTGCGCGGTGCCGATCGTGATCCATCTGCTCAACCGACGCCGCTATCGCCGCGTCCCGTGGGCGGCGATGGAGTACCTGCTTGCGGCGATGAAACGGAATCGCAAGCGGCTGCGCATGGAGCAGTGGCTCGTGCTGCTGCTGCGAACGCTCGCGGTGCTGTTCCTGGTGGCGCTCGTCGCGCGACCCCAGCTCGGCGGCGGCGGCGGTCTCCTCGGCACTCGCACGCACCACGTCGTCCTCCTCGACGACAGCGCGTCCATGACGCAGCGCACCGGCAGCACGACGCTGTTCGACAAGGCGCAGGATCGCCTCCGAGTTCTCGTCGAGGACCTCGGGCATCGTCGCGGCGGCGACGTGCTCTCCGTCGTGCGCACGAGTCGCCCCACGCAACCCGACCTTTGGGCCCAGCGCATCGGTCCGGAGACCGCGCGCCGCGTCACGACGATCCAGAAGGAATGGACCGTCGGCGACGGCGCTCCGGACCTCGGTCAGGTCCTGCACGCAGCTGTGAAGCGCGCTGCCGAAGTGCCCGACGCGGCCCGCACCGAGTTCCTGCTGGTCACGGACCAGCGGGCGCACGAATGGGCCTCCGAAGACGACAAGCCGAAGGCGACGATGCTCGCCGCACTCGCCGCCATGACCGGCGACGACCGCCTCTCCGTGCTCGCTGTCGGCGGGCAGAACGCGAACGTCGGTGTCGTGGACGTCCGGCTGCTCGATCGACTGACCATCGCCGGAGTGCCGGCCAACCTGGCGGTCGACGTGCAGAATCTCGGGCTCGACCCGATCCCGGCCGGCTCCGTGGCGGTCGAGGTCGACGGGCAGAGTCGTGTTTCGCTGGTGGTGCCGGCACTCGCGCCAGGCGAACGCGTCGCGATGCCGGTCGGCCACACGTTCCACCAGGCCGGCTTCCATCGCGTCGAAGCGCGGCTCGAGCCGACCGAGACGTACCCGCTCGACGATCGCCGCACGCTGGTGCTCGATGTCCGCGCGAAGAGCCGCGTGCTGCTCGTCGATGGCCAGCCAGACGAAGAGGACGGTGAGACGTTCTATCTGCAGGCGGCGATGGACATCGCCGAGTCGGGCATCGAGCCGGTGGTGGTCACCGAGTCGGCGCTCGCCGAGACCGACCTCGCGTCGTTCGACCTCGTGTGGCTCTGCAACGTGCAGGCGCCGTCACCCCTCGTGTGCCAGCGGATCGAGGCATGGGTCGCGAACGGCGGCGGCCTGGTCATCGCGTGCGGCAACCAGGTCGATCCCGGGCGCTACGACGAGCTGCTCTGGCGCGACGGCAACGGCTTGCTCCCCGCGCAGCTCGGCGAGATCGGCGGCGACCCGGACAAACCCGAGCCGGCGACCCTCGTCGGCAGGGAACACCCGGTCTGCGCGGGTGTCGCGGAAGTGATGGAGATCCTGGTCGCGAACGTCGTGCTCGTGAAGCGCTGGCTCGGTGTCGTCGAGGATCCGAAGCACCCGCCTTCGGTCGTGATTCGTGTACGCGACAACGAAGGGCCACCGCTCCTCGTCACCCGCGCGTTCGGCGGCTCGGGCGGGCAGGTCGCGCTGTTCACCGTGACCGCCGACAAGTTCTGGTCGAACCTGCCCAGCACGGATCTGTTCGTCGTGTTGTGCAACCAGATCCATCGTTTCGCGGCGAAGCGCGCAGACCAGGCGGGAGACAACCTGCTGCCCGCCGGCAGCTATCGATTGCAGATCGATCCGGCCACTCATCGCGCCGACGTCACGGTGCGTGCGATCGGTGACGCCGACGAGCGCACGTTCACGGCGACCGAGTCGCCGGCGAACGCCACCCCGGGTGCACCGGCCGCTCCGCAACCGCTCTCCCTCGTCGTGCCGATGAGCGAACTCCGGCGCGTCGGCCCGTACGAGGTCGAACTGTCGCGCCACGACGGAGCGCCGGATCGGCGGCTGTTCGCGCGCAACGCACCGACCGCGGAGAGCCGCCTCGTCGGTTTCCTGCCGTCGTCGTTCGTGCGTCTCTATCCGAACGAGCTGCACTCACGGGTGACCTTCGTCGCCGACGACGGTGTGCTCGGCGCCGAGCGCGGCGAAGGTGAGCTGTGGAAGATCCTGGCGTTCGGGCTGCTCGTCGGCCTCGTTCTCGAGTCCCTGCTCGCATGGAGGTTCGGTCGCCGCTGACGCGACGGGAGACGCATGGACGAGATCCTTCGTTGGTTGTGCGAGTGGAAGGGCATCGCGGTCGAGCCCGGCGCGGAGCTGCAGTTCGAGCTCACGAACTTCCCGAGCGGTGGTCTCGGCATGCTCGTACTGATCGGCTGCGCGCTCGCGATCCTCGGCGTCGCGTTGCTCTACCGTCGCGACGGCAAGAACTTGACGACACCGCAGCGAGTCGTGCTCGCGGCCCTGCGGGCGCTGGCGATCCTCGCCGTGATCGGGCTGCTGCTCGAACCCAACATCGTCACCGTGAAGCGCGAGACGCGCCCAGGCCACACGATCCTGCTCGTCGACACGTCGCAGTCGATGACGCACCAGGATGCCTGGCGCCGCGACGAAGTGCAGGAGATCGCGGCGGGATGGCGATCGATCGGCATCGCCGACCCGACCGCCGCGACGCGCCTCGATCTCGTGAAGGCGCTCCTGTCGCGCGGCGACGGCGAACTGGTGCGCAAGCTCGCGCAAAAGAACCAGGTGCAGGTCTACGGGTTCGCGGGCACGCTCGAGCAGCTGCCGCTCCTGGTGCCGCCCACGATCGGCGCGCCGCCCGGTGACGCGCCGCCCGCCGAGCCTCCGGCCGTGGACGGACCGCCGCGCATCGACGTCGGCAAGCTCGTCGCGGACGGCCGAACGACGAACCTCGGCGGCGCGCTGCGCACGGCGCTGGACCGCAGCCGCAACAGCGAGATCGCGGCGGTGGTCTTCGTCACGGATGGCCGCCGGACCGCCGGTCCGCAGGCGGCCGAGATCGTGCGTCTGCTGAACCAGCGGAAGATCCCGCACACGTTCGTGCTCGGCGTCGGCGATCCGGCGGAGACACAGACCGTGTCGCTCGTCCGCTTCGAGGTGCCCGAGAAGGTCTTCCAGCACGACCCGTTCGTGATGAAGACAACCGTCGCGCAACAGGGCTACGACCAGCGCACCGTCGCTGCGCGCCTGCTCCGCATCGACGAGAAGGGGGCGCAGCAGGTCGTCGCGACGAAGCAGGTGGAGATCGGCGGCGAGCGCGACGAGACCGTGGTCGAGTGGAAGGACCTCTCGATCGACACTCCCGGTCGCTACCTCTACCGCGCCGAGATCCAGCCGCCGGACGGCGAGCCCGCGATCGCCGAACGACACACCAAGACCGCCGCGGTGGAAGCGCTGGGCGAACGGCTGCGGCTGCTGCTGGTCGCCGGCGGGCCCGCGCACGAGTTCCAGACGCTGCGCAGCCTGTTCCTCCGCGACAAGACGATCGACGTCTCCTGCTGGCTGCAGAGCGCGGACGCCAAGTTTCCGCAGGACGGCGACGAGGGCGTTCGCATCGAGACGTTGCCCGAGGACCGCAAGCAGCTCGACCCGTACGACGTCGTGATGCTCGTCGACCCCAATCCGGAGAGGCTGTCGAAGCGATTCTGTGAAGCGCTGCAGCAGCACGTCGTGGACGGCGGATGCGGGCTCTGGTGGGTCTCCGGCGAGAAGTTCTCGCTCGAGGCGATGCGGCCGACGGCGATCACGAAGCCGCTCGTCGATCTCCTGCCGATCGTGCCCGACATGGACCGGGCGGAGCGGGTGCTCGGCCTCGGGCTCGCGTACCCGCGCGCGTGGCGATGGTCGCTCGCGCCCGAGGGCGAGGAAGGCCTCGGCCAGAAGCTGACGCGAATCGGCGAGACGCGCGACGAGAGCCGGTTGTTGTGGAGCCGGCTCCCCGGCCACCACTTCTGGTTCCCGGCGCTGCGCGCCAAGCCCGTCGCGGTCGTGGTCGCCGAGCACACGAATCCCGAGTTCCGGCGCAACGGGCGCGGCATGCCGATGATCGCCGTGCAGAACGTCGGCGCCGGCCGCGTGATGTGGATCGGCACGGACGAGACCTACCAGTGGCGTTCGCTCTACGAAGATGCATTCAACCGCTTCTGGGTGAACAGTGTCCGCTACCTCTTCGAAGGTCGGCGTCAGGCCGGCAACAGCCGCCTCCGCCTGCTCGCGAGCGACGAGAAGGTCGAACTCGGCGACGCGATCGAGATCACCGCGGAGGTCAAGGACGAGTCGCTGCAGCCATGGATCGCCGATTCGTTCTCCGTCGCGGTCGAGCGCGACGACGGCAGCGAGACGG
Organism: Planctomycetota bacterium; assembly: GCA_016794565.1. Taxonomy (GTDB): domain Bacteria; phylum Planctomycetota; class UBA1135; order UBA1135; family UBA2386; genus JAEUHQ01. Next base: position 60,913 of record JAEUHQ010000076.1, read on the forward strand.
TCGCACTGGCGCCCGTCGAGGGCGCGCCAGGCAGCTTCTCCGCGCGCCTGCGGCCGACGCGTCTCGGCGCGCATCGTGTGCGGCCGGCGCAGACGATGGGCAAGAACGTCGAGGTCTCCTTCCAGGTGACGCCGGCGCTCGTCGAGCGAGAGGGACCCATGGATCGCGCCGAACTGACCGCGATCGCGAAGGCGATCGGCGGCGAGTTCTTCGCGACGCCGGGCGCGTTGCTCGAGGCCGTCGATCGTGTGCCCTCGCGTTCTGCCACCGACACGTTCCGGACGCCCCACGCGATGTGGGACGGATGGCCGACGGTGGCGTTCATCCTCCTCGTGCTCTCGATCGAGTGGCTGCTGCGCAAGCAGTTCAACCTGCTGTGAACGACACTGCCATCGAACGGGCCGGACCCTCCGCGGCGCTCGGCGAAGCGCCGCACAGCCTCGCCCGCCTGCGCTCGCGAGCACGCAGCGGCATCTTCATCGAGGCGCTCGGCATGCTGGGGCTGCTCGGGATCGCGTTCGCCGTCCCGAGCTTCCTCACCGACCGCAGTCTGCGTCTCGAGTGGCCGTTTCGCCTCGTGCTCCTCGTGACCTTCGTCGTGGTGGTCGTGCGTGTGCTGCAGCGGCGGCTCCTCTCACCGCTCGGCGTGCATCTCACGGACGACGAGATGGCGCTCGCGGTCGAGCGACGTTCGCCGGACGTGAAGCAGGCGCTCATCAGTTCGCTCCAGTTCGATCGCGATCTCGCGACGGGCCGCCCGTCGCCGGACTCCGCCGAGCTGAAGGCGGCGGTCGTGGCGCAACTGCGAGAACGAGCTGCCGCCATTCCGTTCGGTCGCGCGATCGACGCGGGTCGTGTGCAGCGGTTTGCCCTGGCGCTCGCCACCGTGGTCGCGTGCTTCGGCGCGTGGGGGGCGCTCTCGCCCTCGACGCTGTCGTTGTGGGCGCGCCGCAACCTGCTGCTGTCGAACGTCGATTGGCCGCGCTACACGAGCCTCGCGTTCGCCGACGTCGCGGATGCGACGATCCGGCTCCCGCAGGGCGATCCGGTGACGGTTCGTGTCACCGCGACCGGACCCGTGCCCGACCAGGTGTTCGTCGACTACGTGTTCCGCGGTGGCGAGCGCGGCACGGAGCCGATGAGTCGCACGGGCGAACGGGAGTTCGCGTGGACACTCGACACGGTGCTCGGCGACCTCTCACTTCGTGTCCAGGGTGGCGACTCGCTGCCGATCGAACTCGCGCTCGCAGTGGTCGAGCGACCGCGCATCGAGGGGCTCACGATCCGCGTCACGTACCCGGACTACATGGAGCGTGATGCGGAGACGGTGCCCGCCACCGAGGGCGAGGTGCGGCTGCCGCGCGGTGCAAGACTCACGATCGACGGACGCAGCCACAAAGTCATCGACGAGGCGTTCCTGCTGTTCGGCACCGACGAGAAGACGAGGCTCGAGCGCGCAGGCGACGGACACGCATTCCACGGCGAGTTCGCCCCGTCCGGCTCGGGCCTGCTCGTCGTCGACGTGATCGATCGCGACCGGCTCGGTTCCGGCGCACCGCCCAAGGTCCTGCTGCGTGTCGGCGACGACAAGTCGCCGACGGTCGACTTCCGCCTGCGCGGCATCAGCTCGTCGATCACGGCGCACGCGCGCATTCCGGGCGACCTCAAGGTGAAGGACGATTTCGGACTCCGCGAGATCCTGGCGTGGACCCGCACGACGATCGAGGCAACCGCCGACGGCAATCCGGACGCCGGTGCGCCGAAGCCGGCCGAGGAGCCCTTCGCGAAGGCGGTCGCGACCTTCGGTGCCGCGCTCGAGCGGAGCGCGCTTCGCTACGAGACGACGGCCACCGTCGACCTCACCCAGTGGAACCACGTTCCCGACGAGAACGCGAAGGACAACCCGATCCGGCCCGGCATGCTGTTCTCGCTGCGTTTCGGGGCGAAGGACAACTTCGGCCCCGGCGATCCTCACGAAGGTGCGGGCGAGACCATGACGTTCCGCGTCGTGACGCGCGAGAAGCTCGTCGAAGAGTTGCGCCGTCGGCAGATCGAACAGCGCGAAGAGCTGAAGCGTCTCGCGGACGAGATCCAGACCACACAACTCGAGCTGCGCGACACCGCCAACCCGGCGCAGGCCGGCGACCGCCGGAAGGCCGCCGAGGCCCGGTTCAAGACGCTGGCGCGCCAGCTGGTGAGCTTCGGCCGGCGCACGGCGTTCGTCGGCGAGGCCTACCAGCGCATCCTGTGGGAGTACGAGAACAACCGCATCTTCGACGCGAACAAGACGCGCGAACGCGAGTCGCGGATCACGGCGCCGCTGGCCCGGCTCGGCAAGGAGGCTTTCCCGGCCGCCAGTCGTTCCGCCGATGCCTTTGCCGGGAGCTGCGACGAGGCGACCCGGGGGGTGGCCGTCGACGGCTGCACCGAGATCCTGCGCACGATCGCGGCCGTCCTGAAGGAGATGGAGGAGACCGAGACGCTGGCGGCCCTCCTCGAAGACCTGCGAGTCGTGATAAAAATCGAGGACGAGGCGATCCGGGATGTCGAAAAGCGCGTCAAGGAACGCGAGACCGACGTCTTCGGAGATCCCAAGGACGAGAAGAAGTGACCGGAGGATGCAGATGATCGCACGTGCATGGACGGTTCTGTTCGCTCTGGTGCTCGCCGCGGGCTCGCCCACGGCCCCCGCGCTGCTCGCGCAGGAGCCGACGACGACGGTCGCCAACAAGCAAGACCTCGCGCGCAGCCGCTTCCGCGACCTCACCGAGCGGATGCAGAAGCTGATGGTCGTGCTGCAGGGCGCCGAGCCGGAGAACAGCAAGGTGCTCGCTGCCGGCCTGACGTTCGTGCAGGAGAAGAAGATGCACGACCGCCTCGAGCAGGCGAGTTCGCTGATGCAGCAGGAGCGTTGGGACGACTCGCTCGCGGTCATGACCGTGTTGCGCAAGGACCTGCAGACGCTCTACGACCTCCTGCAGAACAGGAACGTCGACCTGCGCAAGCTGATGGAGCAGATCCAGAAGCTGCAGGCGTTCCGCGATCGCGTCGACGCACTGAGCAAGGAGCAGGGCCAGGAGAAGAACGACTCCGCGCGGCTCGAGGACCTGCAGAAGCACATCGCCGAGATCGAGGCGCAGAAGGCTCGCGCCGAGGCGCTGCTCGCCGCTCAGAAGAACGTGCGCGACCAGACGAACCAACTCGGCGTGCAGGCCGCCGCCGAGGCGACGAAGCCCCTCGCCGACAAGGAGGGCGAGCTGCAGCAGGACACCGACAAGCTGGCGAAGGACCTCGTCGAGCTCGAGAAGAAGGACGCGGAACTGAAGAAGGAGGCGAAGGCCGGCGCGGCCGGTGACCCGAAGAACGCCGAGAACAAGCCGAACGACGAGGCGCCGAAGAGCGAGGGTTCGTGCAGCGGCAAGGCAGGTCAGGCCGCACAGGCGATGGGCAAGGCCCAGAAGCAGCTCGGCGACAAGAAGGCCGAGTCGTCACTGAAGGACCAGGAGCAGGCGATCGAGAACCTGAAGAAGACGGTGCAGGAGCTCGATGCGATGGCGGAGGAGGCGCGGCGCGAGATGCTGAAGCTGCCGTTCGAGCAGCTCGCGAAGAAGCAGGAGCAGACGCAGCACGCCACCGACACCCTGTCGAAGGACATGGAACAGTCCGAGCAGCCCGACGAGAACGGGGAGAGTCAGCCGGCGCCGGGCAAGAAGCGTGTGCAACAGGCCGTGCCGAAGCAGCGCGCCGCGGCCGGTCAGCTGAAGGAGTTCAAGCCGGCGAAGCAGAAGCAGCAGGACGCGAAGGACGACCTGGAGGCCGCGAAGAAGGAACTGGACGAGGCGCTGGCACAGCTTCGGCAGCAGCTCAGCGACGAGGTCCTGCGCGCGCTCGAGGAACGCTTCACGGCGATGCTCGCGAAGCAGCGTGAACTCTCCACGGAGACGAAGACGCTCGACGCCACTCGCAAGAACGTGCTCACCCCGGACGGTGCGCTGCCCTCCGCGCTGGGCAACCGCATCCTGGCGGTCGCCGACGGCGAGGGCGACCTCGAAGTCGAGGCATCCGATGCACGCAAGCTGCTCGAAGAAGATGGAACGACGGCCGTGTTCCCGCCGATGGTCGACGCACTGAAGGAAGAACTGCAGGGCGTCGTGCGGCGATGCCGCGGCAAGGAGACCGACGCCCCGGTGCAGGCCGGCCAGCGCGAGGTCGAGGACATCCTCGAACTGCTCATCAACGCGCTTCGGCGCGAGATCGAGCGGCGCGACGGCGGCGGCCAGTGCAACTGCAACGGGCAGCCGCCGCTCGTGCCCGTGTCCGCCGAACTGAAGGTGCTCCGCTATCTACAGGAGCGCGTCAACAAGGCGACGAAGGAGTTCGACGGCCGCCCCGCCGACCAGAAAGCGAACGAGGATGGCGCGGCGGTGGCGAAGACGCTGTCGACGAAGCAGGGGCGCGTGCAGGACCTGATGCGCAAGCTCGCGGTCAAGCTCGGCAAGGAGAACGAAGCCGAGGAGGGCCGATGACCTCCGCTCGCCGCGTGGCGACCGTTGCGGCGCTCTTCCTCGCAGCGGCCGTGCTCGCGCAGGATCCCTCCGGGTCGCCGGAGCCGCGCACGCCGCAGAATCCCTTCCACCCGTTCGATCAAGCGAAGTTCGAGCTGCTCGCCGAGAAGCTCGGTGCCTCGCTTGCTCAGCGCGAGACGTTCGCGAAGCAGATCGTCGAACTCGGCATGACGCGCGCGGCCGACAACCTGGTCCGCGCCGCCGTGCCGGCGTTCGATGCCGCCGTGAAGATGGCGGAGAACGGTGACCCGGCGGCGGCCCTCGAGCTCACCAAGGTGCTCGCCGGCGCAGAGGACCCTCTGCTGCAGGCGCACGTGCGCTACCACCTCGCGCGGGTCTTCCTCGACAGCGACGACCCGGACCGCGCGATCGAGGTGCTCAACGACTACCTTCGCCTGAACCTCAACGTCTCGCCCCTGGATGCCGAGGCCGCCTTCTTCTACCCGCAGGCGCTAGCCGAGATCCCGGCACCGGAGCTCGCGTTGCCGCGGTTCCGTGCGTTCCTGCAGTGGTTCCCCGACGCCAGCGAACGATTCCGTTCGGCCGCCCACCAGCGCATCCTCGAGATCGAGCGACAGAAGGAGAGCCGCCTCCATCAGCTTGCCGACGGGATGAAGAAGACGACGCGCGATCTCCGCAACAAGAAGACCGACAAGCCCGTGCAGACCGACCAGGAGAAGTACCTCGAGGAGCTCGACGAGCTGATCGAGATGTACCAGGAGATGGAGAAGCAGTCGTCCGGGCCGCCGAGCGGCAACGGGCCTTCCCAGGCGCCGGCGGCCAACAGCGCGCTGCCGGACGGCGAGAGCAGCGTGGGCAAGCTCGAACATCGGCCGTCGCTCGCGGATCGGTGGGGCAACATGCGCGACGTCGAGCGCAAGAAGATCGAAGCCGACGTGCAGCGCGGCCTGCCGCCGCAGTACCGGAAGATGCTCGAGGAGTACTACAAGAAGCTCGGTCGAGCTCCGGGCAACCAGTGACGGGGATCGTCGGCGTCGTCCTGTGCGCTGGCCTGTCGTTCGTCATGGCGACTGCGTTCGCGCGAGCGCAGGGCGAAGCGTCCTTCGACGGCACGCTGCACACGATCCACGGTGACGACGTCGAAGGTCGTCTCGTCGTCGACGAGAGCGGCTCCGTGTCGATCGGCGGTCGCTCGCTCCCGTTCGCCGACGTGGCGTCGTTCGAGCGTCACGGCGACAAGGGCAAGCCGGTCGTGGTCGAGCACCGCGTGTGGTTGCGATCGGGGCATCAGATCCCCGCGTCGGCGCTGCGCGGGCGACCCGCCGCCGACGGCAAGCCGAGTGCGCTGCTGGTCACGATGCCCTGCGGTCTCGAGATCGCGATTCCCGCGACGGCGATCGCCGCGATCCGCCAGGGCGGGGCGGCGCGGCCCGAGCCGGTGCTGTTCGCGGCGGATCGCAAGGATCCGCCCGCGAACGAAGACGTGCTGTACGTGCAGAAGGACGACAAGGCGACGCGTTCGATCGTGACCATCGGCGGCCTGCTCGCGGATCGTGTCGACTTCGTGCTCCGCGGCAAGTCGTACGACTTCCCGCTCGCCGGCGTCACCGCGATCGTGTTCGGCAAGAACACGGGATTCGCGCCCGATCGGCAGCCGGCGCCGCGGACGAGCGCCGAGTTCGTCACGGGCGAGCGGCTCGAAGGGCGACTGCTCTCCGTCGGCGACACGATGCGGTTTCGAATCGACGAGGGCGACGTCGTCGAGGTGCAGCCGCGGCTGCTGCGCCGCCTGCGGATCGCCAGCGACCGGCTCGTCTGGCTGTCCGACCTGCAGCCGACCGTCGAGCAGACTCCTGCGTTCGATCGGATCTGGGCGTGGCAGAACGACCGTTCCGCGGTCGGCTCCGGCATCGTCATCGGCGGCCAGGCGTTCGAACGAGGGATCGGCCTCGTGCCGCGCACGCGGCTCACGTACGACCTCGGCGGCCGGTTCGACCTCTTCGAGGCATCGATCGGCATCGACGATCGCGGCGGACCGCTGGCCCACGCGATCTTCCGTGTCCTGGTCGACGACACGGTCGTGATGGAGTCGCAGCCGAAGACGCTCGGCATGGCGGCGGAGCCGCTCCGCATCGAGCTGAACAAGTGCAAACGGCTCGCGATCGAAGTGGACTTCGGCAAGAACTACGACCTCGGCGACTTCTGCGCGTTCGCCGACGCGAGGGTCGTGCAGCGATGATCGGTCTGTTCGCAGCGACGCTGTTCGTCGTGCAGGATCCCGATCTCGCCGCGGTCCGCGCGAGCGAAGCGCGGCGCGCCGCGGTGATGGAGAAGTGTGCCGCTGCCGTCTGCTCCGTGATGGCGATGGACGCGCCGGGCGGCGGGAGCGGCGTCGTCTTCCATCCGGCGGGCTTCGTGCTGACGAACTACCACGTCGTCGGGGACGCCGACAAGGACTGGAAGGCGCCGGAGGCGCCGCGGCCTTCCGACGCCGAGATCGCCGCGTTCCGCGCGGGGCACACCGACGCGACGGACGAACAGGTCGCCGCGTTCGTCGAGGAGTGGCGCGCAGCGTGGACCGAAGACCACGTGCCGCACGGCAAGCAGCAGTACGAGAACAAGAAGGTCGGCCTTCCCGACGGCGAGCTGTACGAGGCCGAGGTGCTCGGGATCGATCCCGGCAGCGACCTCGCCGTGCTGCGGCTCGTGCCGAAGCACGACGGGCAGACGTGGCCGGCGTGCCGACTCGGCGACAGCGATGCCCTGCTCGTCGGCGAGACCGTGTTCGCGATGGGCAATCCGTTCCTGCTCGCGACCGACTTCACGCCGACGGTGACGTTCGGTGTCGTGTCGGGAACGCATCGTTACCAGGAAGGCCAGGGCCAACGCATGCTCGTCTACCCCGACTGCATCCAGGTCGACGCGCCGGTGAACCCCGGCAACTCGGGCGGGCCGCTGTTCAACGAGGCAGGCGAGATCGTCGGCATCAACGGCCGCATCTCGATCGGCGACCGGGGTCGCGTCAACGTCGGCGTCGGCTTCGCGATCGCGAGCAACCAGATCGCGAACTTCCTCGCCGACCTCATGGCTGGTCGTCACGCCGAGCACGGCACGATGGACATGAGCGCCTGGTTCATGAACTCCATCGCCGAGAAGCGGCGCGGCGTGTTCGTGCAGCAGATGTTCAAGGACTCCGTCGCGGCGGCCGCCGGGATCGGGCTCGGCGACGAGATCACGCGCTTCAACGACGCGGAGGTGCGCTCCGCCAACCAGCTCGCGACGCTGGTCGGTGTGCTGCCTGCGGACACGTTCGTGTCGGTGTGGTTCCGACCGGCGCTGGGCGAGGGCGGCTTCGGTGACGAGAAGCGGGTCGTGCTCCGCCTCGCGACGCTCGACACCGGTTCGAGCCGCGACGGCGTCGGCCCGTCGGCGCGCCTCGCGAACCGCCTGAACCGCCGTCGCGCTGCGGAGGCGGTGAGCAGCCACTGGGGAGCGCTCATGTCGCCGATGGGGTTCCAGGGCTGGGCTCGCATCGCTCCCGACGGCACGCGAACGGAGGCAACCGCAGACACGCTGGCCGCTCCGCACGAGCGACGCCGGCTGGTGATCGGGGACCTCACGCTGGAGCACGACGGAACGAACGGGCACGCGTCGATCGGCGGCGAAAAGCGCGACATGAGCGCCGAAGAAGCCGAGCGGCTGCGTCGCGAGTTCCTGTGCAACCCGATGCTGTGGGAGCCGTGTGCGGTCGGGGCGCGCCTCCGTGGCACCGAACTGTTGGGCGGCGTCCACGTGTTCGGCGCCCCGGCGTACCGCTTCGGCCTCGCGGGCGACGGTGAGTGTGAAGCATGGTTCTTCGCGGATGGCTCGGCCGCCGGCTGTGCGTTCCGCGATCCGCTGCGGCGTGCTCGGGTCGAACTCCATGTCCGTGGCGCCGATCTGCGCGTCGTGGTGGACGGCAAGCTCGAGCCCGGTTGGTCGGGGAGCCGGCCGCGGAACCCGGATCGCCCGGTGTGGGAGGGTCGTTGATGCGCTTGCCTGCCTTCTTCGCACTCGTCGCCGCACCGGTGCTCGCGCAGACCGAGGACTTCGGCAAGGCCTACTCGTTCGCGGAGCGCAAGCCGCAGACGAGGGTCGAGCAGGCGATCGACCGTGTGCTGCCGAGCCTCGTGAAGATCCACGGCGCGTCGGGGCTCGCGACGATCAGTGCGTTCGCGACGGGCGTGATCGTCAGCAAGGAGGGCCACATCCTCACGATCGACCAGATCATGATCCAGAAGGACCGGACGCGCGTCGTGCTCTACGACGGCTCCGTCCACCAGGCGACGCTGCTGCCGGAGGAGCCGAAGCTCGGCGTTCGCATGTTGAAGATCGATCCGTCGCTCGTGCGCGGCGAACTGCAGCCGCTCTGGCCGCCCGCACCGGATGCCGCCGCGTTCCGCACCGGCCAGTTCGTCGTGTCGGTCGGCAACTGCTTCCGCCTCGCGGAGTTCTCCGAGAAGCTGAGCGCGACGTTCGGCGTGGTCGTCGGCCGCGCGAACACGGCGCTGCGCTACCGCCTCGCGGATGTCGGCTACGACGGCGACCTGATCCTCACGGACGCGTGCAACAACCCCGGCCACTACGGCGGCGGCCTGTTCACGCTCGACGGCCGGTGGATCGGCCTCAATCTGCGTCTCCTCGACAGCAAGGAGACGAACACGATGATCTCCGCCGCGATTCCGACGCGCGACCTGTTGCCCTACCTCGAAGAGCACGTACTCGGCAAGGTCTCGGTCGCGACCGTCGCCGCGAAGACGCCGGTCGTCACGGGCATCGTTCTCTTCGAGCAGGCCGGTCGCACATCGCCGCCAGCGTACGTCGAGCGCGTCATCGCGAATTCGCCGGCGGCGAAGCTGGAGCTGCGCCCCGACGACATGATCGTGCGCATCGACGACTACTCGATCCGCACGTGCCGCGAGTTCCGCGAGATTCTCGGCAAGTTCGGTCCGGGCCAGACCGTGAAGCTCACGTGGAAGCGCGGCTCGGCGATCCTGCAGGGCGACCTGACTCTCGCCGCGGAGGCTGCCAAGTGAAGACCCGCTTCGTGCTGGCCGTCGTGGCGTCGCTGCCGTCGCTGGTCGCGCAGCAGCGCGTCGATCCGGACGAGTTCGTTCACCTCGAGCCGGTGCTGCAGGCGGCGCTGATGAAGGCCGCGCCGTTCGTCGTGACGATCGAGACCTTCGGCGGCACGCGCCGGACTCTCGGCGAGGACGGGCCCGCCGACGGCGAGGGCCCGCCGCGCCCGCGCCAGGCGCCGAAGGAAGAGCCTCCCGAGCCGCCGCCCGACGAGCGGCCCCGGGAACCCGAGCCCGAACGCGACGACGAGAAGAAGCTCCCGCTCGTTGCACCGGGCTTCCAGCAGAACCAGGGCCGAACGACGGGCGTCGTGCTCTCCTCCGACGGCTGGATCCTGGTGTCCCGGTTCGCGCTCAACTTCGATCCGACCACGATCCTCGTCACGGTCCCCGGGCGCGGCACGTTCCACGCCCAGCGCGCCGGCGAAGACACGAGCCGCGGCATCGCGCTCGTGAAGATCGGCGCGAAAGACCTGCCCGTCGCCGAGTTCGTCGACCCGGCCGCCGTGCGAGTGGGGCAGTGGGCTTTCGTGCTCGGGCGCACCTTCGCGGCGGACACACCGACAGTGCACATCGGCATCGTGAGCGCGAAGAAGCGTCAGTTCGGTCGTGCGCTGCAGATCGACGCCTACACGTCGCCGGCGAACTACGGCGGCGCGGTGGTCGATCTCGCAGGACGGGTGCTCGGCATCGCGGTACCGCTCTCCCCGGCGGGCCGCAACGCGGGGGCCGAATGGTACGACTCGGGCATCGGTTTCGCGGTGACGATCGCGGACGTGCCCGGCGTGCTCGAACGCATGAAGAAGGGCGAGGCGTTGCAGCGCGGCTGGATCGGCGTACACCTCGAGCCGGCGCACCTCGGTCCCGGCGCGAAGATCGCCGGTGTCGCGAAGGACGGGGTCGCGGCGCAAGCGGGCCTGCGCAAGGGCGACGTGATCCTCGGCGTCGAGGGCGTCGACGTGCGCAACGGCCCGCATCTGCAGGTCCTGCTCGGCGCGCACCTCGGCGGTGACATCGTCACGCTGTCCGTCCGGAAGAAGGGCGAAGAGCAGGCTGCCGACATCGGGCCGCTGACGATGCTCGACGCACCCTGGGCGGAGCAGAAGCAGTCGAAGGACGCGGAGTTGCCCGCGTCCTTTCCGTTGCCGGAGAAGAAGTGACGGCGATGATGGCGGCGTGAGCCGCCGCCCCGTCTCGCGCCGTCCGGCGCTGCTGCTGTTCGTCGTCGCCGCGGCGTGTTCGCCGCCCGCGATCGATCCCGCGGCAACGCGGCCGGATTCGCCGCCGAAGAGGATCATCGCGGCATCGATCTTCGCGACGGAGGTGTTGCTCGACATCGCGCCGCGCGAACGGATCGCCGCAGTGCACTTCCTCGCCGCGGAGCCGAGGTATTCGCTCGTCGCCGACAGGGTGCGTGGACTCGCGCTCGTCGGTGCCGACCCGGAACAGCTGATCGCCGGCGCGCCCGATCTGGTCGTGGTCGACGCGTACACGCGGCCCGAGACGGTGGCACTGCTGCATTGGGCCGGCGTGCCCGTGCTGCAGCCTGCCGAGCCGCGCGACTTCGCGGGCATCGCGGCCAACATCCGGGCGCTCGGCCGCGCGTGCCACCTCGAAGCCGAGGCCGAGGTCCTGGTCGCCCGCATGGACGAGCGGCTCGCGGCGCTCGCGGATCGAGCTGCCGATGCCGGCGAGTGGCACGTCTGCAGCCTCGACGGCGATTTGCACACGTACGGGCGAGGTTCGCTCGCCGACGCGATGTTGAGGGCAGCCGGCGCGAAGAATCTCGCGGCCGAGCGGGGCGCCGGCCCGTACCGCAGGCTCACCGTCGAGACGATCCTGGCTTGGCGGCCCGACGGTCTCCTGGTTGCCGGGGAGCGCCGGCCCGACGGTGGTCCGCCGGCGTGGCTCGGCCAGGTGCCAGGACTGGATCTGCTCGACTGCTCGCGGCGCGACCGCTTCCTCTTCGTTCCGGGCGCGATGCTCGTGACGACGTCGCACCGGCTCGTCGACACCGCGGAGCTCGTGCAGGACCAGCTGCGTCGTTGGGGGCGTTCGTGAGGGCGTCGCCGGGTCGCGTCGGTGGCGTGTTCGTCGTCGCGACCGTCGTCCTCGCACTTCTCTACCTCGCGATCGGCGAGGGACCTGGCTTCGCCGAACTCGTGCGCATGCTCACCGGAGGCGAGACGCGACCGGACGAACGCTTCGTCGTCGCGCAGATCCGGCTGCCGCGGCTTCTCGTCGCGCTCTTCGGCGGCGGCGCGCTCGCGACGGCAGGTGTCGTGATGCAGGCGTCGTTCCGCAACCCGCTCGCGTCGCCGGACCTCGTCGGCACCGCCGCCGGGGCGGCGTTCGGCGGCGCGCTCGCGATCGTCACGCGATTCGCCGACGCCGCCGTGGTCGCGACGCCACTCGCATCGCTCGCCGGCGCGATGTTCGTCACGTGGCTCGTATTCGTGCTGGCCGGCGCGTACGGGCGCGTGTCGGTCACGGGTCTCCTGCTCGCGGGCATCGCGCTCAACACGCTGGTCGGCGCTCTCACGTCGTTCGTCGTGACGTTCTCGTTCGCGAACTACACCGCGAGCTCGGAAGTCCTGTTCTGGCTCATGGGCGGCCTCGAACGCAGCACATGGACGCATGCGTGGATCACCGCCGCCGGGTTCGGGGTCTTCGCCGGTCTCATCGCGCCTCGGACGCGCGACCTCGATTTGATGACTCTCCGCGACGACAGCGCGCACAGTCTCGGCATCGACGCTCC
>JAEUHQ010000133.1 GCA_016794565.1 Planctomycetota bacterium
CGAAGCGACCCAGGACATCCGCCAGCGCATCGAGCGCATCCAGGGATCGACGCAGGAGTCCGTCGCCGCGATCGGTGAGATCGACAAGGTCATCACGCAGGTCAACGCCGCCGCCCAGACGATCGCGACCGCGGTCGCCGAGCAGCGCACCGCCACGCAGGAGATCGCGCAGAACCTCGCGCAGAACACGCGCACCGTCGAGGTCGTGAACCGCAACGTCGCCGAGTGCGTGACGACCAGCCGCGAGATCAGCAAGAGCATCCAGGAGGTCGACGACCACGCCCGCTCCACCTCGGCCGGCGCCGAGCAGACCGAGCAGTCCGGCAAGAACCTGAGCGGCCTGGCCCGGGAACTGCACGACCTCGTGCACCAGTTCCGCGTCTGACCAGACGAACGACTCCGACTCGCGGCGAGCGTTCTGTCGACTCGCCGCCCGCGCACTCGACCGCGAGGCACACGGACTCTAGCCGACGGTCATGGACGGCCGATCAGAACGGCACTGTTTCCCGCACGCACGCCGAGACCGATGTACGCACGACACACTTCGCAGACGTTGCCTGTTCGCGCCGCAGTGGCCACGATCGCCATCGCCCTGGCATCCCCTGCCGTATGCCAGCAGGACACGACGGCGCTACTGAGCAAGCTGCTCGCCGACAATGCACGGTTCGCCTCGGACGGCACCACCGTCCCCCACGGCGCGCGGCGACGTGAGCTCGCTGGCGGTCAGCACCCACGCGTCGTCGTCGTGACCTGCGCGGACTCGCGCGTCGCGCCGGAACTCGTGTTCGATCGCGACCTCGGCGAGCTGTTCGTCGTCCGCGTCGCCGGCAACGTCGTCGAGCCGGCCGACGTCGGTTCGATCGAGTACGCGGTGGAACACCTCGGCGCATCACTGCTGGTCGTCATGGGCCACGAGAAGTGCGGAGCCGTGAAGGCGACCGTGGACGTGGTTGCCAGCGGCGGGCAGGCGCACGGCGGAATCGGCGCGATCGTCGACCGGATCCGGCCGGCCGTCGAAGAGACGCGTTCGCGCGGGGTGGCCGCCGACCAGCTGCTCGACGCATGCATCCGCACCAACATCGCGCACCAGATCCGTGAGGTCCTGGCGACGAGCGACATCGTTCGCGGCGCCGTCACGGAGAAGAAGGTCGCGATCGCCGGCCTCTGCTACTCGTTGACGAGCGGCCAGGTCGAGGTCGTGTGGGAACCGACGGTCACGGCTTCCTGGCTCCAGTCCGTGGCCCCACAGACGACGTCGCAGTCGCCGGCCAAGGCGCCCGACCACTCTGCGCCTGCCGCGAGTCACGCACCGGGCCACGCCACCGCGCCGTCAGCGGCACCGATGGGCGAAGTGGCCCACCCCATCGCACGCAAGCCGCGTCATGCGACCAGCAACAGCAAGGGCGCCACGAGCGCACACGCCCCGGCCACCGGTGAAGGTGCGGGGAACGCGCTCTCGTGGCTTACCCTCCTCGTCGGGCTGGTGTTCGCCGCGTCGGCGCTCCTGTTCGTGACGTCGGCGCGTCGCACATCCCCGAACGGCCGCACGACGTTCGGCATGACGATGCGCGCACGGGTAGTCGCCGGAACCGCGGCCATCGTGTGCATCTTCCTCGCTGCGCTGTGGACGGGCACGCGCGGTGTGAGCCGGGTAGCCAACGAACTCTGGACCTTCGCGTCCGTGACCAGCCCGCTCCTGGAGCTCGTCAACGAAGCCGAGACGGACCAGCTTCGCCAGGCAGTGATCGTGGAAGGCGCACTCGCCGGGGCCGGAGGCACCGATGCCGCGGAGCGCTTCGATCATCTCGCCGCCGAGATCCGCGCGTCCCTGGACACGGCGGGCAAGCTGCTCGCGGTCCTCCGCACCGCGCGCGGCGGTGAGGACGCGCAACAGGCGATGCAACTGGCCGGTCCGTTGACGGCCGCGACGGAACTCTTCGGTCGCTACCAGACGGCGGCCCGCGGCGCCATCGCCGGCACGACCGACGCTCCGGCCGTGACGCAACTGCTCGACATCGAAGCAGAGCTCGAGACGAAACTCGACGATCTCCGCGCCGAACTCGCCACCGACACGGAGCATGCCCTCGCCACGATGGAGGGCGACGAGCAGGCAGTCCTGACCACGAACCTCGTCACCGCCCTCCTGGCGTCGGTCCTCGGCCTGGCGGCCAGCTGGTGGAACGGGCGATCGATCCAGAGGTCCCTTGGCAAGGTCAGCAACCGCTTGCAAGACATCGCCTCGGGCGAAGGCGATCTCACGACCCGCCTGGACGACGCCGTGCACGACGAGATCGGCGTGCTCTCGCACTGGTTCAACCAGTTCGTCACGAAGCTCCAGACCACGATTCGCGACGTGACGCAGCGCGCGGCAGGTGTCAGTTCGGCGGCCACACAGCTGACGAGCACCGGCACGATGTTGGCGTCCACGGCGGAACAGACCAAGACGCAGGTGGCGCAGGTGGCAGCCGCCGCCGAGGAGATGGCCGCGAACATGTCGAACGTCGGCGCGTCGAGCGACACCCTGGCGGGTTCGTTCCGCACCGTCGCGGCGGCCGTCGAGCAGATGACGGCCAGCATCGGCGAGGTGGCGAAGAACGCCGAAGGGGCCGCCTCGATCGCGGACAACGCCGCGTCCCTCGTTCGGGCCAGCAACGAGAAGGTCGGCACTCTCGGCGCGGCGGCACGGGAGATCGGCCGCGTCATCGAGACGATCCAGGACATCGCCGAGCAGACCAACCTGCTGGCCCTCAATGCAACCATCGAGGCCGCGCGCGCCGGCGAAGCCGGCAAGGGCTTCTCCGTCGTCGCCAACGAAGTGAAGGACCTCGCCCGCCAGACCGCCGAAGCGACCCAGGACATCCGCCAGCGCATCGAGCGCATCCAGAGCAGCACGGGCGAGTCGGTCGAGGCGATCGCGAAGAT
Organism: Planctomycetota bacterium; assembly: GCA_016794565.1. GTDB lineage: Bacteria > Planctomycetota > UBA1135 > UBA1135 > UBA2386 > JAEUHQ01. The sequence goes on from JAEUHQ010000133.1 coordinate 2,923, forward strand.
CGACAGCGTGATCTCGAAGGTGAGCCACAACTCCAAGCAGATCGCGGTGGCCGTCGGCGAGCAGCGCACGGCCACGCAGGAGATCGCCGGCAACCTCGCGAAGAGCAGCCAGGCGATCGGAGTCGTGGCCAACAACGTCCAGGAAGGCGCGAAGGCCAGCAGCGAGATCACCAAGAGCATCACTGCCGTGAACGGCCAAGCTGGCTCGACGGCCGCGGCCGCCGAGGAGTCCTCCGTCACGGGCAAGGCGCTGGCCGACGTGTCCACCGAGCTGATGCGACTCGTCCAGCAGTTCAAGGTCTGATCCGCCCCCGCCCCTGTCGAACACCAGCGAGATCCTCCCATGAGCAACGAAGGCGACGACCTGCAAGAACTCGTGAACGACTTCGTGACGGAGTCGCGCGAACACCTTCGAACCGTGGAGACCGATCTGCTTCGCCTCGAAGAGGGCGGCAGTGACGCGGCGACGGTCAACAACGTCTTCCGCTGCGTGCACAGCGTGAAGGGCGTCGCGGGCTTCCTCGGCCTCGAGCGCATCCAGAGCCTCGCGCACACGCTCGAGAGCACCCTCGACCTCGTACGCAAGGAGCGGCTGCAGCCGACGCCGGAGCTGGTCGGCGCGCTCCTCGGCGCGATCGACGGGCTTCGAGACATGATCGAGAACGTCGGCGAGTCGAACAAGGTCGACATCGATCCGCACACGCAGGCGCTGCGCCCGTTCCTCGACGCGCCCGCCACCACGGACGCACCGGCCGCTGCGCCGACCCCTGCCGCGACGGGCCCGGCGTCCGAACCGCACGCCGCCGAGGCGCAGCCGGCCACCGCCGAGACGGCATCTCACCCGCAGGCCGGAGCGAAGGACACTGCGCACGGTGCCGAGAAGACCGCGGCCGCCAAGCCCGATGGCGGCGAGGGCGCGGCGGCCGGCGCCGATTCGATCCGCGTCAGCGTCGACCTGCTGAACCGGCTGATGAACCTGTCCGGCGAGATGGTGCTCGGCCGCAACCAGGTGCTGCAGGCGATCGGAACGACGAGCGAGAAGCCGCTGCACACGGCCGCCACGCACCTGAGCCAGGTCGTGAGCGAGATGCAGGAAGCGATCATGCAGACGCGCCTGCAGCCAGTGGGCAACGTCCTGCAGCGCTTCCCGCGCGTCGTCCGCGACCTGTGCAGCAAGCTCGCCAAGCGCTGCCGCCTCGTCCTCGAGGGCAAGGAGGTCGAGCTCGACCGTTCGATCCTCGAAGCGCTCGGCGATCCGCTGACGCACCTCGTGCGCAACGCGATCGACCACGGCATCGAACGGCCGGACGCACGCCAGGCGAAGGGCAAGCCGCCCGAGGGCACGCTGACCCTGCAGGCCTTCCACCAGGGCGGCAACGTCAAGATCGAGATCCGCGACGACGGGGCCGGCATCGATCCCGAACGCCTGCGTCGCAAGGCGGTCGAGAAGAACGTCATCACGGCGGAACAGGCCCGCTCGCTGTCCGATCGCGATGCGACGCTGCTGATCTTCGCGCCCGGCTTCTCGACGGCCGAGAAACTCACCGACGTCAGCGGCCGCGGCGTCGGCATGGACGTGGTCCGGTCGAACATCGAGAAGATCGGCGGTCACGTCGAGGTGCACTCCGCGGTCGGCGTCGGCACGACGATGACGATCACGATCCCGCTGACCCTGGCGATCATGCCGGCGCTCGTCGTGAGCTGTGACGAACGCCGCTACGTGCTGCCGCAGAACAACGTCACCGAACTCGTCCGCATCCGCGCCGCCGACCGCCAGCGCCGCATCCTGCAAGTGAGCGGCCGCGAAGTCCTCCGACTGCGCGGACGCCTCCTGCCCGTCGTGCACCTGCGCGACGCGCTGGCCCTGCCCGACGACCCGGCCGACCGCTCGACCCGCACGTACAACCTCATGGTCGTGCAGTCGGGCGCGCTGCAGTACGGCCTCGTCGTCGACTCGCCGCCGGACACCGAGGAGATCGTGGTGAAGCCGCTCGGCACGCACTTGAAGGGGCGCGCCGAGTACTCGGGTTCGACGATCCTCGGCGACGGACGCGTCGCGTTGATCCTGGACGTGGTGGGCCTCTCCGACACCGCGAACCTGCGCGCCCAGGAACACGCGGACGAGGACGTGCTGCGCCAGCACGCCACCGCGAACGCCGACCAGGAGACGAACGAGTTCGTGCTCTTCCGCAACCACGAGACCGAGATCTTCGCGGTACCGCTCGGCCTGGTGAGCCGCATCCAGCGCCTGGACCGGAAGGAGCTGGTGTCGGTCGGCGGCGAGCTGGTGCACGAGAACGGCGAACGCGCGATGCCGGTGGTCGCGCTCGAACGGCACGTCGAGGCCATGGCGGGTCCGGCCCTCGGCGACCGCACTTCGGTGCTCGTGCTGCGGGTGAAGGAACACGAGTTCGGCCTCATCGCCCCGCGCGTCGAGGACATCCGGGCACTGACCGTCCACGTGGACGACCGCACGCTCGTGCGTCCTGGCGTGATGGGCAGTTTCCAGCTCGACGGCCACACGGTGCGTCTGCTCGACGTCGCGACGATCGCCGGCAAGGCACTGCCGCAGCTCTTCGTCGACGTCCCGACGACTCAGGAGCGGCAGAACCCGGATCGGAAGATGCGGATCCTCTTCGCCGAGGACTCGAACTTCTTCCGCCGTCACGTCGCGAACATCATCGCGGAAGCGGGCTTCGACGTCGTCGCATGCGAAGACGGCGACATCGCGTGGAAGACGCTGCAGGAGGACACCGCCGGGTTCGACCTGCTCGTCACCGACATCCAGATGCCGAACTGCGACGGCCTCGAACTGACGAAGCGCATCCGTCGCAACGAACGCACGGCGAAGCTGCCGGTGCTGGCGCTCACGTCCTTGTCGCGTCAGGAGGACATCGACCTCGGTCGCGCCGCAGGCATCACCGACTACCGCATCAAGCTCGACGACGCCGCACTGATCGCGGCGATCCGTGAACTCACGGGAGCAAGGGCATGACCGACCAAGCGACTTCTTCCTACGTCTCCTGTCGCGTCGGAGCCACGATGCTGGGAGTCGAGCTGTCCCGCGTTCAGGAGATCAACCGGATGGTCGAGGCCACGTTCGTGCCACGACTGCCGATCGAGGTCCGCGGCCTCATCAACCTGCGCGGCAACCTCGTCACGGTTCTGGACCTCGCGCAGATCCTCGACAACCGCAAGAGCGAGCCCACCCGAAACGCCCGCAACGTCATCGTGGAGCATCACGGAGAGCGCTTCGGCCTGCTCGTCGACGCCGTGGGCGACGTCGTGACGACCACCGACGCACTCGAGGCGCTGCCGACCCACATGGACCCGCAGCAGGCCAGGTGGTTCAAGGGGCTCGTACAACTCACGGACAACGTGATGCTGGCCCTGGACGTCGACGCCGTGCTCGCAGCCCCCATCGAAGGAGCCGGGAGCAACGGCTGACCGGCATGGTCGAAGAACGAGCAACTCGCGCGCGCGTCCTCGTCGTCGACGGGGACGCCGGGACACGACAGACCCTGGCCCGTCAGCTCTCGGAGAGTGCTTCGGTCGAGGTCGTGGGGACCGCGATCAACGCACGGACGGCGATGCCGAAGACAGCGTCGTACCGGCCCGACGTGCTGACCGTGGACCTCGTGTCCGCCGAGGTCGAGGGCCTGTGGCTCGCCGAGGCGCTGCGCCGGCAGCGGACGCCCGTGGGCCTCGTGCTGATGGTGGCCGACCGCCAGAGCGCCGACGCCCTGCAGAGCCGCACGGAGCTCGCCCCGTTCGACGTCGTGCTGCGCGACGACACCACGAAGGCCTTCGACGGGCGCATCCTGCCGGCCGTCCTGCACGCAGCCGGCTCGTTCGCACAACCGACCACTGCGGGCGACTCCGCGACGGAAGTGGCGACGACTGCCCCCTCGTGCCCCGTGCCGGTGCCTGCCATCGCCGCCCCTTCGCCGCGGCCGAAGTCGGCGCGCCGCTGCATCGGCGCACAGGTCGTGGGGATCGGCACGTCGACGGGCGGCCCGAACGCGCTCGCCCGCGTGCTGCCCGGCTTGCCGGCCGACTTCCCGCTGCCGATCCTGATCGTGCAGCACATGCCGCCCGACTTCACCGCGTCGCTCGCGCAGTCGCTGTCGCGCACGTGCAAGCTCCGCGTTCGCGAAGCGAAGGGCGGCGAACTGCTCGCGGGCGGCGAAGTGCTGATCGCGCCGGGCGGCAGACACATGCGCGTGGCGCGCACCGACCAAGGCATCGCGACCCGCATCACCGAGGACCCGCCGGAGAACTCGTGCCGACCGGCGGTCGACTACCTGTTCCGCTCGCTGCGCGAGGTCTACGGCGCCACGGCGATCGCCGTGATGATGACGGGAATGGGCGAGGACGGGTTCGCCGGCTGCCAGCAGCTGCGTTCCGCCGGCGCCTACCTGATCGCCCAGGACGCCGCGTCGTGCACCGTCTACGGCATGCCGCGCGGCCCGATCGAGTCGGGCATCGTCGACGTGGTCGCCCCGCTCGACGAACTGGCCACGAGAATCTGCGAAGCCGCAGGAGCGAGGTGACCGTGCAACTCAGGACCGGAGAACTGCCGCTCTTGCGCACGCTGGTCCAGCAGCTGGCAGGCGTTCACCTCGACGACAGCAAGGGCTACCTCATCGAGAGCCGTCTCGGGCCGATCGCGCAACGCATCGGCTGCGCGAACTTCAACGAGCTCTACTTCAAGCTCCGCTACGACGCCGATCCGAAGCTGGCGCAGGAGGTCGTCGACGCGATCACGACGCACGAGACGAACTGGTTCCGCGACGGCGCGCCGTTCGACGCGTTCCAGTTCAAGGTCGCGCCCGAGTCGTTCGATGCGCGCGGTCGACTCGGCACGCCGAAGAAGCTGAGGATCTGGTCGGCAGCGTGCAGCACCGGCCAGGAGCCGTACGGCATCGCGATGGTGCTGTGCGACATGATCCCCGACATCGCCACATGGGACGTACAGATCCTCGGCACCGACATCAGCAAGTCGAGCCTCGAGACCGCGGAGAAGGGCGTCTACTCGACGCACGACGTCGGGCGGACGCAGCGCCCGCAGGCGATGCAGAAGTACTTCGACCAGACGCCGGAAGGCGCCCGGGTGAAGCCCGCCGTGCGCAAGCTCGTCACGTTCCGGCAGCTCAACCTGATGGACTCGCTGACCGGCATCGGCCCGTTCGACATCGTGTTCCTGCGCAACGTGCTGATCTACTTCGACCAGGCGACGAAGCTGAAGCTGCTGCAGCGTGTGCGCAGCACCCTGATGCCGCACGGCTGGCTGTTCGTCGGCTCGACCGAGAACCTGAACGACGCCGGCCCCGAATGGGTGCCACAGACGCACTGCCGCGCGATCGTCTACCAGCCGAACCTGCCGGTCCGGGTCTGAGCGATCGCGGCGCTCCACCGACGGGAACGGGGGTTCCTCGACGGACGCGAAACCGGCGATGCGGGCGCGGCGCGTGCGCTATCCTTCCGCCATGATCCGCGGCATCCTGATCGGCATCGTACTCGTCCCCTTCCTCTGCCTCGGCGCGCTGGCGCAGGAAGACGCGGTTGCGAAGAAGCCGGTCGCCCACCCGGCTCGCGTCGCGGTCAGCATGCGACACACGGGCGCCGCGTCGTTGCGCGCCCCGGTTCAGGCCGCCGCGCCGGCGAAGGCCGTCGAAGCGTCGGTCAGGCGCAGCTCCTCGCGCACGGTGTCGCTGCCGCGCGTGCACTTCCGCCACTGATCGTGCGAAGCGCGGGAGGCACGCCCGGGATCAGAAGCGCGTCGACAGGCCGAACGAGAGCACGAGTTCGCTCGCGTCGCCGTCGTTGATCTGCTCGGTGTTGTCGCCGAACAGGATGAAGTGCAGGCCCACTTCGCCGGTCCACGGCCCCATGCGCGAAGGCAGGAACGAGAGCGGTGCGCTCATCGCGGCGCCGATGTCGAGGAAGCCGAAGAACGAGTCGTCGCCGCCCACCTCGTAGTAGTCCTTCAGGCTGAAGCCAGCCGTCACGGGCGTCGCCAGCGTGATGTCGGCCTCACCCAGTTTCCCGATCGTGAACGACGGCTCGATGCCGACCTGCAAGTAGACGCCCGGGTGGTTGCCGGCGTCGGCCTGACCGCTCGTCTCGAACGCGAGCACGACCGACGGCTGCAGTCCGCTCGCCAGCGACGGCACGAGCTGCTCGCGGTCGTCCCACTTCGCGGAGAACGCGAGTTCCTGCACCGTCCCGAACGTGCCGTTCGGACTGTGGTACGTCGTGTAGGTCGTGCCGACGGACAGCCTCTCCCCGATTGCGCTCGTGAGCGACACGTAGAAATCGCTCTCGTACCAGATGCCCGTGCCGCCGCCGCTGCCGGTCGGCCCGTCGTGCAGGCTGTTCCACAGCCCGAACGTGAGGCCGAGGCTGCGCATCGTGTCCTCTTCGCCGCCTTCGTAGAGGCCGTAGCCGAGTTCGATCCACGGCTGCGAGATGATGCCCTGGTTCTCCTGCTGGATGCCGCGGAAGAAGTAGGCGGTCGTGAAGTCGATGCCGAACGCGCCAGAGACCACCTTCTCGGGGGCCTGCTCCTGCGCGACGACGAGGGACGTGAGAACGACGGTGGACAGGAGGAAGCGTGTCATGGCGATTGGGGAAGGGGGCCTCGAGCCGGGCCCGAGGGTGCGATGGCATCGGCAGATCCCGGCGGGGACTTGAGCCCGCGAAGCATCGTCGCCGCGCGAAAATCCGCCAAAGCGCATTCCCGACGCCTGCCTCGGGGACTGATGCCTTGCGTGGATCAGCCGCCAGATGGTGTGGCCACCGTCACCCAGACCACCAGCCATCGCGGGGCCGGGCGACGTGATCCACGCATTGCACCAGTTCGTGGGGTCCCCTGGGGCGGCGGCGCGGAAGCCGGATCGGCGGGAGCCCTCCCCGCGCGATCCCTCAGGGCGAACCGACGATCACTTGCCCGGCTCGGTCGCGCCGTTCGCGGGCGGCAGTGTCGCCGGCTTCTCCTTCACGAGGTCCTTGCGCGCCGGCTTCAGCTTCGCGAAGAGCGCCTGGTCGATCACGTAGTACCAAGGACCGAAGCGCTTCGTCAGCTTCTCGGCCTCCTTCTTGCCCTCCTCGACCTTGTGGTCGTAGTCGCTCCACGCGGTCGCCTCCTTCTCGAGGCCGTCCTCGTAGGCAGCCCGATCGCTGCGCACGTCGACCGCGAGCCCCTCGCCGCCTTCGGCCTTGTCCTCGGCGAAGCTCACGACCACGAACGCGTCGCCGCTCGGCTGCAGCACGTAGTCGTTGTCCCACGGGTCCTTCTTCAGCTCCGCGAGGAACGGCTCCCCGTCGGCAGGCTTCTCGGTGAGCTTCGCCAGCGAATCGGGCAGCTTGTTCTCGTTCTTCGCGCGGTACGCGTCGACCGCCTTCACGATCGCTTCGATCGCCGTGCGTGCCGCCTTGCGCTTGTCCAACTGGTCGCGCGCGACGCGCACGCCGGCCGGCTTCGACAGCAGCGCCTCGACGAACTCGGCGGTCACCATCAGGTAGCGGTTGTTGGCAGCCTTGTCGGCCGGCTTCTCGCCCTCCTTCGCCGGCTTGCCCGGCTTCGCCTCGGCGCCCGACGTGACTTCGTCGCCTTCGCCGGGAACGAGCTCGCCGAATCGCAGCGTGTAGCGAACGCCCTTCTTCGTCTCGAACAGCAGATCGCCCTCGTTGCTGTAGAGCTTGCCGCCGCGCGCCAGGAAGTAGCCCTTGGCCTGGAGCATCTGAGCGAGGATCGCCTGGTCCACGCCGTTCGCACGCTCGAGCGCGGCGGTCAGGCCTTCGGGCTTGCCGCGCACGCCGACGATCTTGATCTGGCCGAGGGTGTCCGCGATCTCGCGCAGCTTCTCCTCGTTGGGTTCTTCCTTCGCCGCGTCGAGGCCGTCGAGCGACCACTTGTTGGCCGAGTCCTTGGCTACGACGAGCTTCTCGCCCGGCACGATCTCGCCCCGGGTCTCGTCGACCGAGTAGTTGTCGAACGTGATCTTCGCGATGTCCCACGACTGGGCCTTCAGGAGGTCCGTCTCGATCCAGTCGGTGAACTTCGTCGACACCTCGCCGTCGATCTTCGTGCGGTATGTCCGGTTCTTGCCCGGCACACGCACGTAGCGCTCGCCGCTCTTGCCCTCGACCTCCTTGCCGAGGATCAGGTCCGCGACTCTGTTGCCGGCGCTGTCCTTCAGCGTGATGCGCGTGCCGCGGCCGGCCGTCTCGACACCCTCGTCCAGCGGATCGACGACGCCGAATTCGACGTGGCGCGCCTTGCCGTCGTCGACGCACACCTGCTTCGTGAGCCCGATCAGCAGCGCGGCCGCCTTGCCCATGCGATCCTTCGCGTCCGCCGGGTAGTTGCCGTGCGACGGGATCGTCCAGCGCCCCTTGTCGTCGCGCTTCACGTTGAACGGGTAGACGCCGAGCCCTTCGCGGAACTCGGCGACCTCGAGTTCGGCCACCGATTCGGGATCGACACCCTTCCAGAACTCCTCGCCCTGGTCGCTGAACAGGTCGAAGCGCACTTCCTTCGAACCGAGGGACGCCGCGACGATGGTGAGAATCACGGCGGAACCCAGGGCGAGGCCGGTCTTGGCGAACTCGTTCATTGCACACCTCCGGTCTTCATGGCCCGGCGGTTGGCCGGGACGATCGCCGCCGCGCGCGAAGCACGGCGCCTCCACGTGAGCACCCCGAGCGCCAGCCCGGGCAGGATCGCCAGCGCGAGCGTCAACAGGCGATAGCGGTCGTGCACGCCGCGGCGCGCCGAGTCGCGCTCGTGCGTCGCCTCTTCGAGCGCCCGCTTCTTCTGGTCCTCGATCTTGGCCTTCTCGATGTCGAGCCGGCGCTGCTCGAGGGCCTGCACGCGCGCGATCTTCACGTCCTTGGCCTGGTCGTCGAGCGTGTTGTCGTCCGTGATCTTCCGAACGGCGTCGTCGAGGGCGCCCTGCGCCTTGTCGAGCGCGGCACTGGCCGCCGCTTCGGCGGCGTCCTTCTCCTGGGTCCACTTCTTCTCGAACGCCTCCTGCGACTTCTCGACGGCCTCGAGCTTGCGCAGCACGGGCCGGCGCTTTCGCAGTTCGATCAGGCTCTCGTCGCCGACGAGGCTGTCGATGCAGTTCAGCACGAACGTGACGTTGTCGAACCGCAAGTTGGGATCGACGTACTGGCGCCGGATCTGGAAGAACTGGTTGCTGACGAAGTCGACGTCGGCGACCACGATGCAGTCGACGGCCTTCTGTTTGTCGTCCGCCGCCTTGGAACGCACACGCGCGGCGACCACGAGATCGCCATTGCGCTGCTCGCGGCGGGCGTTCGGGTTGAACCGGCTGCCGAACAGGTCGGACTGGAACAGGTCGCGCTTCCGCACGACGCCGTTCGGCTGCCTCGTCGCGAGCGGACCCGGCGACACCAGCAGCGGCGTCATCGTGAACCCTTCCTTCGACTGCGCCTGCAGATGGCCGCCCATGAGCACGACCACGGTCTGCAACCCCTTCGTGATCGGGCTGTCGGCGGCGAGTGCCGGCCCGCTCAGGAAGAGGAACTCGTCGCTGGCGCCGCGCGCGAACGGGGTCTTGCGCACGGACAGGTCCCACACGATCTCGCCCATCGCGAACTGCACCCCGAGTGCACCGAACAGGCCGGCGACGTTGCCCTTCTCGGGTCCGCCGCCGCCCATCATGCGCGCCTGCATGCCGCCCTTCGGGTCGTCGGCCGCGGTGCCCTGCGCGAGCTGGTCCATCGGCATCGGGTCCTCGAGCACCAACGTCGGGTGGCCGGCGAGAACGTAGGCCTGCAGCCGGTTCATCTGCTCCTGCACGAGGGAGCTCGGCTGCGGCACGACGAGGCAGTCGAGGCCGTCCGGGTAGTCCTTGTCCGCATCGACGCTCTCGACCTTGTACTGCTGCTCGAGTTCGTCGGTGATCGACCACTTCGGCTTCTGGCGGAACGTCTGCATGTCGAAGCCGCCGTTCATCTCGAGGTCGGTCTTCAGCACGCCGATCTTGCGCCGCGACGCCTTCGACACGACGCGAATGCTGCGCGTCAGCTCGTACTCGAGCGGCACGGCCGGCTCGACGAAGGGGTTCACGATCTCCTCGGTGCCGCACTGCACCACGAAGCCGAGGAACACCTGGGTCTCGACGACACCGCCGCCGGGGAGCTGCGTCTGCACGGGCTGCGCCCGGATGCCGTAGTTCTGCTCGGCGGTCCGCGCCTCCGGCGAGAACGGCTCCGGCATCACGATCCGCTTCTCGACCGCGTTGCCGCCGATCGAATCGAACTGGTCCAGCAGGTTGAGCAGCAGGCTCTTCTGCTGCACGAACTGCTCGGGCATGTCCTCGGTGACGTAGGCGGTCACGACCACCTGACGGTTCGGGTCGAGGCTCGCGAGCAGCTTCTTGCTCTCGTCGCCGAGCGAATGGATGCCCTCGAAGGTCGCGTCGAGGCGCGGCAGCTTGTGCACCGCGATCACCGTGAGCGCGAGCGCGGACACCGCGAGGCCCGCGAACCGAAGACCGCCGTGCACGCCTTCTTCGCCCAGCCGCCAGTGCCGACGCGCGAGCAACGCGAGGCTGAGCTGGAAGAACGCGATCGTGAGCCCGAGGAACAACACGAAGCCGGACACCGGCAGCATGCCGCGAGCGAACGCGTCGAACTGCCCGCGCGGGCCGTTCGTCGACCACGACGTGAGGCCGAGCCAGCCCATCAGAAGGTCGAACCAGACGACGGCAAAGCACAGGATCGTCGACGCGATGAACGCGACCGTGCCATTGTTGGTCAGCTGCGAGCCGATCATCGACACCGCGACGAGCATCGTGCCGAAGAGCCAGAAGCCGACGTAGTTGGCGAACAGCTGGCCCCAGTCGGGGTTGCCGAAGAACACGAGCGCCGCCGGCATCACGAGCGTGAAGGCGAGCGCGATGGTCCATACGCCGACGTAGGCGAGGAACTTGCCGAGCTGGAGGTCGAAGTCCGTCGCCGGCAGCGTGAACAGCAGCTCCTGCGTCCCGTTCGCGCGTTCGTTGGCCCACATGCCCATCGTCGCGGCGGCGAGGAACAGCGGCGCGATCCAGGCGAACTGGTCGTTCCAGGTGTCGAGGTTCGCGAGGTTGTTGCCGAAGAACTGTGGCGACCACATCCACGCGACGCAGGACACGCCCACGAACAGCAGGATGAAGACGTAGCCGGCGGGGTTGCCGAACCAGCTGCGCAGGTCGCGACGGGCGACGGCGAGGACAGCGTTCTTGTTCATGGTCGGTTCCTCAGCGCTGCGCGGTCATGGCGTGGAAGGCCTGGTCCATGTGGCCGGCGCCGCGCGCCTTGAACTCCGCCGGTGTGCCGTCGAAGGCGAGTTTGCCTTCGTTGACGAGCAGCACGCGCCCGGCCATCGCCTCGACTTCCTGGAAGAGGTGCGTCGACAGCAGGATCGTGCGCGTCTCGCCGAGCTTCTTCACCAGCTCGCGCACGTGCTTGATCTGGTTCGGATCGAGGCCGGTCGTCGGCTCGTCCATGATGAGCACTTCGGGATCGTGGAGCAGGGCAAGCGCCACACCGGTGCGCTGCTTCTGGCCCTTGCTGCACGTGCCGATCGGCTTGTCGAGCAGTTCGTGCAGGTCGCACTCCTGCGTCACGTACTGCATGCGCTCCGCGAGCCGCGCTGGGCTCATGGCACGCGCCTCACCGAAGAACGTCAGCAGCTCGCGCGGCGTCATCTCCGGGTAGAGCGGGCCGTTCTCCGGCAGGTAGCCGAGCTTCTCGACGGCGCGCACGCGGTCGGTGACGACATCGACGCCGCACAGGCGCGCGGTGCCCGCCGACGGTGCGACGAAGCCGGTCAGCATCTTCATCGTCGTCGACTTGCCGGCGCCGTTCGGGCCGAGGAACGCGACGACTTCGCCGCGGCGGATCGTGAACGACAGGTGATCGACGGCCACGAAGGACCCGTAGTACTTGCAGAGATCGATCGCCTCGATCGTGGGTTCTCGTTCGGACATGCTTGTGCTCGGGGAACCGGAAGGAGCTTGCGGTCATCCCGGCCGCGAACGCCGCCGTCACCGGGGCGGGCAGCCTGGAGGGGGGCGAACCCTTTACCGGCTCGTCGATTGCCGGGCAACGAAAGCCGGACAACCGGACGAACCGGCGACCGGTCGAGGGGCGAGCCGGTCGGGGTGCCGCCGACGAAGCGGCGCCCGACGCGCACCGCGGGAGAAAACTCCGCTCCGCCGTCCGCGCAGCGTCACCACCAGTACGCGTGGTGCCAGCCGAAGCCGATGCCCGGGCCGCAATACCCGTAGGGGTACCGGTACCGACCCCACCACCATCCGTCGTCGCGCCAGTCGTTGTCGGGGATCCACGGCAAAAACGGGGTCGCCTGCACCAGCACCGGCCGCCCGTTCGCCACCACGCGGAACTGCAGCGTGAACTGCGCGAGGTCGCGCGGGTGGCGGCACTCGGGCAGCAGGAACGTCGCCCCGATGCGGGCCATCCCACCCGCCGGAGCTTCGGCGGCGCCGGTCCAGCGAGCGGGAACGAGACCGGTGGCGGCCTGCCCGTCGGTCGTCATCGCCTCGCACCGCAGCGCGGCGGTGTCCAGGGCCAGCGGCTCTGCGCCGTGGTTCTCGAGTTCGAAGCCGACGACGAGTTCGACCTCGTCGTCGCGGTCGGGCACGAAACGGGTTCCCGCGGCCCACACGCGCAGTTCGCCGCCATCACGCTCGGCGTCGGGCGCCGTCCCGAACGCGTACACCGCCGCCGGGCTGCCGTCGGGACCGACGCCGTTCCGGTTCTCGCGCGGCGCGAACCATCGCTGGTTCGCGCACGCGGTGCAGCAGAGGAGAAGGAGCCACGCAGCGGCGCGCATGCGTGCCGTTCTCTCGCGGCCGACCGGCGGTGGCAACTCCCCGGCGCGCGATCGCCCCCCTGCGGTCCGGGACGGCGCGGACGGGCTGCTCGGCGTAGTGGGCGGTGACCCCGCGGCGAACGCATCGGAGAACGAGTGCGCAACCGGGCCTGCCGGCGAAAGACGCGACGGCCCGGCGCCTTGCACGAGCATGGCCACATCCCTCCTCTCCCTCACCGCTTCCGTCCCTGCGCTGGTCGCGGCGCTTCTCGTTGCCGGCCTCCCCGCCCAGGACAAGCCCATGGCAGGCGAAGCGAAGAACGACAACGGCTTCCTCACGGGCCTCCGCGGCTTCGAGAACTTCCACGAGCCTCTGGGCCAACCGCTCTACTTCGAGTCGCCGTTCAACGACACCTCGCTCCGGTTCCTCTACCTGCGCCACAACTTCTCGAACGACTCGACCCTGCAAGGCGGCCATGTCACCGTCTACGCGATGCAGGCGCGGGTCGCGCTCACCGATCGCCTCGCGTTCATCGCGACGAAGGACGGCTACTCGGAACTCGAGTCGGGCATCATCCAGGACGAGGGCTGGAACGATCTCGCGGCGGGCTTCAAGTACGTGCTGCACGCCGACAAGGAGAAGCAGTACGTCGTGACGCCGGGCATCCGCTACCAGATGGAGCAGGGTCACCGCGGCATCCTCCAGGGCGGCGTCGACGAGGTGAGTCCGTTCGTCAGCTTGGCGAAGGGCTACGACGACCTGCACTTGCTCGCGAACCTGACGCTCCGCCTGCCGCTCGACGGCGACGAGGGCAACACGGTCGGTCACTGGGACCTGCACGTCGACTACGACGTGAACCCCGGCGCGCAGGCGGTCGTCGCGCCGCTCTTCGAGATCCACGGCGTGCACTACCTCGACGACGGCACGTCGACGTTGAACGTCGGCGGCCTCGACTACACGAACCTCGGGTCGCAGCCGAAGGACGACTTCGTGTGCTGGGCCGGCATCGGCGTCCGCGCCGAGATCGACAAGAAGTACGAAGTCGGCATCTGCTACGAGTTCGCCCTGACCGATCCGGACAACGACATCATGGATTCGCGCATCACGTTCGACCTGATCGCGCGGTGGTGACGGTCGGACCGCGGCGCCGCGACCGCGCGGCGCATCCGGCGGGTGCACGCGGACGAACGCCGCGTCCGTGAAGACGTGGCGCCTGCGTTCGTCGTCGTGGATCCCCCGCCCGCCCGAGGCGGTGTTCCCGTTCTTCGCGGACGCCCGCAACCTCGAGCTGCTGACGCCGACGTTCCTGCGGTTCGCGGTGCTTACTCCGGCGCCGATCGAGATGCGCGAAGGCGCGCACATCGACTACCGGATCACCATCCGCGGCGTGCCGCTGCGCTGGCGCACGCGGATCGCGCGATGGCAGCCGCCGTCGTGCTTCGTCGACGAGCAGCTGCGCGGCCCGTACTCGGTGTGGCACCACACGCACACGTTCACACCCGCGGACGGCGGCACGTTGCTCGGCGACGAGGTCGTCATGCGGCCGAAGGGCGGCCCGCTGGCCCCGCTCGTCATGGCGCTGTTCGTGCGGCGCGACGTCGAACGCATCTTCCGGTTCCGCGGCCGGGTCATGGCCGAACGCTTCGGCGCACCCGCCTCGTCGCCCGCACGGATCTGGTGGGACGAGCCGTCGCCGCCGCGCGCCGCGAAGGCACCTACCGCAGGCGAAGCACCGTGACGGCGACGTCGCCGTCGGCGCGCACGAGCACCTGGCGCGGCCGTGATCCCAGCACGTCGCGCGGATGGCCGTAGCCGCCGGCGAGCGCTTCGTCGAACGGCGTCTCGATCACGCAGATCGTGTGCACTTCGTGCTGCGCCACGAGATGCCCGATCTCGTTCACGCGCGCAGCGAACGCCATCGGACACACCGCTGCACGCCCCGTCGTGACGAGGTGCTGCGCCATCGTCGTGACCCACAAGGTCGTCCGGGCGTCGACGCCGCTCCGACCGATCGCGCCTTCGACCGCAGCGACGACGCGCGCGGCGGCGAGCGGCGGGAAGGCGCGACCGTTCGCCACTTCCGCCGTCCGCCATGCGGCGAGTCCGGCGGCGGCGGCCAGCAACCAGGGGGCGGCGCGCCGACCGACGAGACCCACGACCGCGAGCGGCGAGAGCGCCGTGAAGCACGCGAACGGCAGGTAGAGGCGCAGCGCGATCGGGTCGTCGACGCCGCCGGAGAACCAGCACATCACGAGGCCGGTGACCGCGAGCAGCGGCAGGAGCAGGAGGAAATCCGGGCGCGCAACGGCGCGCTTGCCCGCAACGGCGATCCACGTCGCGAGCGCCGCGATTCCGACGACCCCGGGCAGCGGATTGTCGAGCGCCGGACGGAACCACTCGCGCAGCCACGGACCGACGTGGGCGGCGAAGTGCGTCCAGCCGACCAGCGGCGCCCCGCCGGCCTCGGGATAGAAGTTGGGGTTGCGCGCGATCTCGAGCAGGAAGAGCAGCGGCGTCACGAGCAGCGGGCAGAGCGCGAGCGCGGCCTTCGCACCGGCGCTCGGCCGCCAGTGTCCGCGCGCTCGCCAGGCGACGAGCGCGAACAAGAGCACGAACGCGAAGAGCGACTCGTAGCGCGACTGAGCGAACAGCATGCCCGCGCCGAGGAAGGCGACGAACCGCGCGTTCGTCGGCTGCTGCCCGAAGTCGTGCGCGGCGAGCAGCGTCACTGCGAACAACGTCGCCGCGAGCAGGTCGAAGCCGGCGCTCGTCGCCACGATCGTGGTCAGCGGCACCGCGAGCAGCAGCATCTGCGCGGCGAACGCAGCGGCGAGGCCGAGACGTTCGCGCACCGCGGCGAACGCGGCGAACAGCAGGATCGTGAGGAGCATCGCGTTGAGCACGAACGCATTCGCGACCCGCGGACCGGTCACATCGTGCAGCACGCTGGCGAGGAACGAGAACAGCGGCGGTCGTTTGTCGATCGTGTTGTCCACGCCGACGAAGTCGCCTTCGAACGGCACCGCCCCCACCGTCATCATCGCCGCACGGTGCCGGTGCATCGTGAGCGACGTGTTGACGAGGCTCGTCTCGTCGAACTGCACACGCATCGTCGGCGGCACCGCCAGAAAGAGCGCACCGGTCAGCACGACCGCAGCGACGGCACCCGGCAACCAGCGGCGCAGGGCGACCCGCCACGGCGTCGCAGCCGCACGCCATCGCACGATGCCCGCGGCGAGCGCGAACAGCACGACCGCCGGCATCGACCAGTAGAGGAGGCCCGCGACGAACCACCACCGTGCGTCGTCGGACGAACCGGCGCGGACGAGCGCCAGTACGAGCGGCGGCAGCGCGGCGGCGATCGCCCACGGCATCCAGCCGAGGAGCCGGCGGCGGTCGGGAGCGGGCACGACGGGCATCGGCACGCCAACCTACGCGACGAAGGGCCCGCGAGGAACTTCGACGGCGGCCCGCTACGCTCCCGCGCTCCGGAATGTTCCGCGCCCAGGCCCACTCCTTCCAGCAGCAGGCCCGCCTCGCCATCTCGCTGTCCTGGGTCGCCGGCTACACGAACGCACTCACCGTGCTCACGTGCGCGCAGGTGACGTCGCATCTCACCGGCACCGTGTCGCACATCGGCGTCGAGGTCGCCGAAGGACGGTGGAGCAACGTCTCGTACCTCGGGGGCCTCGTCGGCACGTTCCTGCTGGGTGCGTTCTCGTCCGGCGTGATGACCGAGTTCGGCCGCGCGCGGCGGTTCGAGTCGATCTACGTGCTGCCCATGGTGGTCGAGGCGCTGGTGCTCGGGATGTTCGCGCTGCTCGTCGACTGGCA
>JAEUHQ010000169.1 GCA_016794565.1 Planctomycetota bacterium
GGTCGAGAAAACAGACAGGGCGCCGGTCAAAAGCAGGCATACGGCAAGTGCGCTGGGTGTCATGAGGGTTCCCTTTGGGTTGGCAGAAAATTGCCCTTCCCGTATGAAAATGCTACCGGCAGTTGGGGGGCGTCAAGGGGGCCGACCCCTCCCCGGTACTGCTCAGGAGCATGCTGTGGCCCAGCGTCTCAGCCTAGGAGTTCCTTCACGAGCGCCGGTGCGGGGAACACGGACTCCATCACCCAGAGCACGTAGCGGATGTCGCAGACGACGTTGCGCGAGCGCTCGGCGGTCCAGCCGAAGTCGCCGACGACGTTCTCGAACACGCGGTCGAAGTTGAGGCCGATCAGCCGGCCGCGTCCGTCGATCACCGGCGAGCCGGAATTGCCGCCGGTCGTGTCGCCGTTCACGAGGAAGCACACCGGCACGTCGCCGAGGCGCTTGTCGAAGAAGCGGCTGTTCGCGCGCGACTTCGCGGCTTCGAGCAGCGCCTTCGGGCTGGCGAACGGCTCCTTGCCGGTCTCCTTCTGCAGGATGCCGGCGACCGTGGTCTGCGGCGCGTAGGTCACCGCCTCGCGCGGCGAGTAGCCGGCGACCTGGCCGATCGACACGCGCAGCGTGCTGTTCGCGTCGGGGTAGAAGGCCTTGCCGCGGAACGCCTCCTGCGCGGCGATCCAGCGGCGGCCGACGTCGAGCATCTTGCCGGCGCGTTCGCGCATGCGTTTCTGCAGGGAGAGGCGCTCGGTCGCGATCGCGCGGGCGATGGCGACGAGCGGGTCTGTGCTCGCTGCGATCGCGTCGCGGCCGCCGGCGAACACTTCGCTTCTCCCGGCGCCGGTCAGCATCTTCGTGTCGGCGAACACCGCGTCGGCGGCCTTCTCGTCGAAGCCGTCGGCGCCGAGGGTCTCGGTGCCCGGCAGGCGCTGCGCCTTCGACATCGACGCGAGGTCGGACATCGTGATGCGGATCAGCGGCTTCTGCACCGTGTCGAGGTTCGTCGCGAGCGCTTCGTTGGCGATCGCGCGCAGCAGGCGCGTCGGGACCTTGCCGTCCTTCGTCGTCGTGGCCGCGGCGCAGCCGTCGACCATCGCCGCGAGCAGCGGCATGTCCTCCGCGATCATCCCGAACAGCGCGATCGCCGTGTCGCGTTCGATGGTCGCCGCCTCGGCGTCGTCCATCGCGAACATCTCGTCGAGCACGGTCGTCCATTCGGAGCGTGCGTCGGTCGCCTTCCGGAGCCAGGCCGTGAACTCGCTCTCTTCGCGCTCCTTGCGGGCGATCGTGCCGTTGTTGCGCAGGCCGAACAGCATGCCGGCCGCGTTCTTCTGCACGTTCGCGAGGGACTTGATGCGGTCCGCGACTTCGAGGCCGAGCTTCTCGTCGGTCCGGCCCGCCGCTTCGAGCACGGCGATCGCGCGCGTCAGCACGTCGTGCCGCCGCGGGAACACGAAACCCTGCTGCAGCATCACGCCGCGGCTCGTCTTGTAACGTTGCGTGCGGCCGGGATAGCCGAGGATCAGCGACAGGTCGCCTTCCTTCACGCCGTCGGTCGAGACCGTGAGGAAGTGCTTCGGCTGGAACGGCACGTTGTCGGCGTGGTGGGCGCGCACGTCGCCGTTCGGCGCCACGTAGGCGCGGAACACCGAGAAGTCGCCGGTGTGGCGCGGCCACTCCCAGTTGTCCGTTTCGCCCCCGAACTCGCCGATCGCGCGCGGCGGTGCGTACACGAGGCGCACGTCGGTGATCTGCGTGCGGTAGTAGAGGTGGTACTCCTTGCCCTCGAGGAAGCTCGCGACGGAGCACTTCGTGTTCGCCTCCTTCGCCTCGCCCTCGGCGACGAGTGCGGCGAGTGTCTCCTGCGTGCGCTGGAAGCGTTCGAGGTCGCTGGTCGCCGTCGCCTGCGCAGCGTGCACCTTCGCGGTGACGTCCTCGATGCGCTTCAACACGGACGCGACGACGCCGGGGGCCGGTAGTTCGTCGGCGTGCGTCGCCGCCGCGAAGCCGTCGCGAAGGTAGTTCTTGTCCGGCGTGCTGAGTTCGCTGATCGCGCCGAAGCCGCAGTGGTGGTTCGTGATGAGCAGGCCGTTCGGCGACACGAACGACGCCGAACAGCCGTTGATCTGGACCGTCGCCGACAGGACGCCGCCGTTCTCGGGGTGCCAGAACTCGTCCTTCGTCATGACCATGCCGCGCTTCTTCAGCGCGTCCCAGTCCATCTCGCGGACCTGGGTCGGCAGCCATTGACCCTCGTCGGGCAGGAAGCACACGGCAGCGGCGAACAGCACGAACGAACGCAGGATCATGGTGCCCCTATACGGACCCCGCGCGGCGTTGCGAAGCACACGGCGCGACTTCGTTCGCGCCGGGCGCCCGCCTCGGAATCGGCGCGACGGCGCGAGTCGGCGACTGCATGATCCCGGCTCCGCGCGAGGAACAACCATGCCCCGATTCGTCCGGCTCGCCGTGCCGTTCGCCCTGGCCGCGACCGTCGCCGCCCAGAACTCGACCAAGAAGATCCGCACCGCACCTTCCGAGGTCGCCGCCGGCGCAGGCAGCGCCGTGCCCTGGCGCGAGAGTCTCGATGCGGCTCTGGGCGAGGCGAAGAAGACGGGCAAGCCGGTGTTCTGGTACGTGCCCGCCGTGGCGGGCTCGCCGATGGATCGGAAGACGGAGATCGATCGCTACATGATGGGCGGGCCTTTCTCGTGGCCGTCGACCGTCGAACTGCTGGCGTCCGGGTTCGTGCCGGTGCGAGAGGTCGCGCGCGGGAAGCGTGCGAAGGAACTGGGGCTCGTGCGCGGTTCGTTCATCGAGCCGGGCTGGGTCGTGCTCGACGGCGACGGCGTGGTCGTGGCGAAGCTCGACCGGATCACGACGCAACACCCGCAGTGGTTCGAGGCGCCGCTGCGGCGCATCTGCAAGCAGCCCATCGAGCGCTTCCCGTGCGACGCAGCGCTCGCGGATGCGTGGGCCGCCTATCGGCGCGGCGGGTTCGCGGAGGTTGAAGAGATCGTGATGCGCTGCGTGACCGCCGCTGCAGGCGGCGATCGTGCGGGCGACGTGGCGCTCGAAGGGGCGTGGCTGCGATCGGTGGCGGCGTTTCGCCTCGGCCGGCGCGCCGACGCGCAGGAGATCTGGCGCACGATGGTGGAGCGCACCGACGATGCGCCGTTCGTGCACAAGGCGGCGCTCGAACTCGAAGGGCACGGTCCGTTCGTGCACGGATTCGAGGACTACGGTGCGTTGCCGGACGCGGTGCTGACGAAGGCGCCCGTGGAGGGATCGCGTGCGCCGGACGGCACGTATGCGGAGAGCGAACTCTGGCAGCGCAGCGCCGCGTTCCTCGTCGGGATGGACGACGGCGACGGCGTGGTGCGCGACAGCATCTACGACTTCGGCGGCACGGACGGACTGCCGAACGTGCACGCGGCGATCACCTGCCTCGTCGGCGAAGCGCTGCTCGCGGCGTCGGATCGCCAGGCGCGCGGCGAGATCCGGCTCGCGCCGGCCGTGCTCGAACGCGTCGAGGCGATGTTGCAGCGCATCCGGAGGAACGCCGAGTCCGCGCACTGGCTCGCTCTGAGCGACCGAGACGAGATCGTGTGGGCGCGCGCGTACGCCATTCGCTTCCTCGCGGCGTGGCGAACACGTCGGGCGGGGGACGCCGAGGCGCTCCGGCCAGCGATGCGGAACGGCGTGGCGGCGTTGCTCGCGCTGCAGCCCGAAACCGGTGCGTGGTTCCACGAGTACGGCAACCCGTTCGCGACCGCGACCGCCTTGCAGGCGCTGTACCTCGCGCGGGCCGCCGGTGTCGAGGTCGAACAGGAGCGCGTCGATCGCGGGCTGCGGGCGCTCGCACGGAACCGCACCGGTGCGGGAGCCTTCACCTACGGGGACACACGGAAGGGCGAGCCGCGGGCGGACGTGGAGGGGGCTGCCGGGCGCATGCCGCTGTGCGAACTCGGCCTGTTCCTGTTCGGCGCGTCGGACCCGCAGCGCCTCGTCGCGTCGATCGCGGCCGGCCAGCGTCACCACGGCCTGCTCGCCGCGGTGCGCAAGTACGACGACCATGCCGACGAGCACGGGTACGGCGGGTTCTTCTTCTGGTTCGACATGCTCGGTCGGGCAGAGGCGATCGCGAACGTCGCGGATCGCGAGCAGCGGGTCGCGTTCGCAGGCTCGCTGCACGAACTGGTGCTCGGGCTGCCCGAGTTCGACGGGTGCTTCGTCGACAGCCACGAACTCGGTCGGTGCTACGGGACCGCGATGGCGCTCCTCTGTCTCGACGTACTGGCGCGCTGCCGACAGTAGGCGGTGAGCATGGGCCACGTTGGGCCGCGCCGCGGCAAGGAGTCCTGCCAATCGGCCCGGCACTCTGCTACACCATCGCACGTGATTCCCCGCGGGTTCTGGATCCGGATCGTTCTGGCCCTGCTGGCGGCATTCGTCGGTCTCGCGGGGTCGGGTGTCGCCCAGACGGCGCCCGGCGCAGAGAAGGAGAAGACACCGCAGGTCCTCGTGGTGACCCTTGAGGGCAAGCTCGGCACGACAGAACTCGCGCGATGCACGCGCGCCCTGCGGACCGCCGAGTCCGAGGGAGTGCGGTGGGTGGTGTTCCGGTTCGACTGGGCCGGCAGCCTCGGCGAGGACCAGGACGACGTGCAGGCGCTGCTCGATCGCATCCGTGCCACCGATGTCGGCACTGTGGTGCTGGCGAAGGGCCGTGTGACGCAGGGCGCCGCCGCGATCGCCGTCTGCGCGGAGCGTTTGTACTTCCTGCCCGGTGCTCGCCTCGGCGAGATCACGAAGCCCGAGGGCGAGATCGACGAACTGCTGGCGAGGGACCCGGACGCCGCGGCGGGCAAGCGCTTCGAGGAGTTGCGCGTCGCGATGGCGGCGCGGCTCCAGCATCGGAAGAACAAGCTGTCGCCCGACGCGCAGAAGCTCGTGCTCGCGATGGTCGATCCGCGCGTGCAGTTGTTCGAAGCGACCGTTCGCGAGGGCGGCTTCGAACGGCGGCGGCTGCTCGACGCGACCGAGATGACGGCGCTGCAGGGCAGCGGTGTGGCGGTGATCTCGCCGGAGAAGCTCGAGCGCCCGGCGATGATCGACGAACGTCGCGCCGAGGAGATCGGCCTGTCGTCGGGCACGCTGCAGGGACCCGAACAACTCGCGGAGGCGCTCGCCGTCGACCGCGACGGTGTGCGCGAGATCTCGGCCGACTGGGCGGAGCACATGGTCGGCTGGCTGGAGATGCTGCAGCCGTTCCTGCTCGTCGCCGGGTTCGTGCTGATCCTGTTCGAGGTGAAGACGCCGGGCGTCGGACTGCCCGGTGTGCTCGGGGTCGCGTTCCTCGCGCTCGCGATGTTCTACAGCTACCTCGTCGGGCTCGCGGAGTTCACCGAGGTGCTGCTGTTCTTCCTGGGCCTCGGTGCGATCCTCGTCGAGATCTTCCTGCTGCCCGGGACGGTGATCTTCGGGGCGGTCGGCTTCCTGTCGCTCGTGTTCGCGCTCGTGCTGAGCCGCCAGTCGTTCGTGCTGCCGAGCAACGCCGTCGAAGAGGGCGTCTTCCTCACCAACCTGATCAACCTGACGATCCTCTTCGTCGCGGTGCTCGCGACCGGGTTCGTCTCCTGGCGCATCCTCCCGCGGATCCCGTGGCTGAATCGGGTCCTGCTGCCGCCGCCCGCTCCGGTCGGCGCGAGCGGCGGGCGCAGCGGCCTCGCGCTCGCGAACGATTCGCTGCTCGCGCTGGTCGGCCGCACCGGTACCGCGGCGACCGTGCTCCGGCCGGCGGGGACGATGGAACTCGAAGGCCAGCGGGTCGACGTCGTCACCGAAGGCGAGTTCGTCGAGGCGGGGACCCAGGTCCGGGTGCTCTACGTCGAGGGCGTGCGCGTCGTCGTCGCAGCCGCGAACGCGGATCGGAAGGGCGAGAACGGCAGTGTCGGGTTCGTCGTGCTGCTGGCGATCCTCGGCCTGCTGCTCGTCGTCGCCGAAGTCATCTTCGTCTCGTTCGGTGTCGTCGCGATCCTCTCCGGCGTCTCGCTGTTCACCGCGGTGTTCTGGGCTTTCCAGGAATCGACGACGTTCGGCGTCGTGATGCTCGTGTCCGAGACGATCGCAGTCCCGATCGTGCTGACGTTCGCGTTCAAGCTCCTGCCGAAGACACCGTTCGGCAAGGCGCTGATCCTCGAAGGCCCCGGGAAGTCGGCGACCGCCCAGGCCGAGGAGGAGCTGCGTCCCCTGATCGGCAAGACCGGCACCGCGATCACGCCGCTGCGACCCTCCGGCATCGCCCGCATCGACGGCAAGAAGGTCGACGTCGTGACGCGCGGTGAGATGCTGGACCCGAACAGCGCCGTCAAGGTCGTCGAAGTCGCCGGCAATCGCGTCGTCGTGGCGCGCAACTGAGTCATTCCCGCAACCCAACGTTCCTCATGCTCGCACAAGGCATCTTCGAAGGCTCGCTGAAGTGGTTCGTCATCGGACTGCTCGTCCTGCTCGGCATCCTGGTCCTGGTCCTGTTGAAGTTCATCAACCTGTGGATCCAGGCCTACATGTCGGGGACGAAGATCGGGCTGTTCCAGCTCGTCGGCATGTCGCTGCGCAAGGTCAACCCGACGGTGATCGTGCGCGGCGCGATCTCGGCGACGCAGGCCGGCCTGCCGCTCAACGTGAAGGACCTCGAAGCGCACTACCTCGCCGGCGGCAACGTCATCAACGTCGTGCGAGCGCTGATCGCGGCGGACCGTGCGAACCTCGGCCTCGACTTCCGGCAGGCGGCGGCGATCGACCTCGCGGGTCGTGACGTGCTCGACGCCGTGCAGACCTGCGTCAATCCGAAGGTCATCGACTGCCCGGCCGAGAGCAAGATCGCGGCGATGGCGAAGGACGGCATCCAGGTGCTCGCGAAGGCGCGCGTCACGGTGCGCACGAACATCAAGCGGCTCGTCGGCGGCGCCACCGAGGAGACGATCATCGCTCGCGTCGGCGAGGGCATCGTGTCGACGATCGGTTCGTCGAACTCGCACAAGGACGTGCTCGAGAACCCGGACCGCATCAGCAAGGGCGTGCTCGGCAAGGGCCTCGACGCGGGCACCGCGTTCGAGATCCTGTCGATCGACATCGCCGACGTCGACATCGGCGACAACATCGGCGCGCGCCTGCAGGCCGACCAGGCCGAAGCGGACAAGCGCGTCGCGCAGGCCGCTGCCGAGAGCCGGCGTGCGATGGCTGTCGCGGCCGAGCAGGAGAACGTCGCGGAGATCGCCGCGAACCGCGCCAAGCTCGTTCTCGCGGAGGCCGAGGTCCCGCAGGCGATGGCCGATGCGTTCCGTTCGGGCAACCTGGGGATCCTCGACTACCAGCGCATCCGCAACCTCGAGTCGGACACGCGCATGCGCTCGCAGATCGCCGCCGGCGAGGAAGCGCACCTGTCGAGCGAGAGCCAGAAGAAGAAGATGCCCGGCCAGGAGTGACCCGTGGACATCGTCTGGCGCATCCTCCGCGAGCATCCTTACCTCCTGCTGATCCTCATCGCGTGGATCGTGGGCGCGATCGGCAACGTAGCGAAGGCCGCCAGGCGGTCGCGCGAGCGAGCCGAGCAGCAGCGGCGCATGCCGCCGATCCTGCGCACCGAGTCGCCGCCGCCTTCGCCGACCCAGCGCAGCGCCGACGACGTCGCGGCGGAGATGCGGCGCATCCTCGGCATGGAGGGGCCGGTGCAGCGTCCGCGGCCCGTGGAGGCGGAAGTGCACGTGCCCGCGAAGCCCCGGCCCGCGCCGCGACGGCGCGACGTCGTCGTGTCCGAGCGACCCCCGACTCCGGTGGCGCCGACGACCCAGGCGCGCGCCCTCGAGATCCACGTCGACTCGCACATAGGGGACGGGATCAAGGCGCGGCACCTCGACGCGTCGCCGAAGGGGGCGCGGGCGAGGGACCGCGAGATGGGCACGCTCGGCGGCCGTGTGCACGCGGGGGTGCGCCGCCGCACCGAGGGCGCGCGCTACTCGCTCGACGACCTCAAGACCGCGTTCGTCCTGAGCGAGATCCTCGGCCCGCCGATGTCGCTGCGCGGCATCGAAGAGCGCCTGCGCTGACGCGCGACCGGTGTCACCCGCCGCTGCCGGCGGCCTTCGGCGCGAGCGGCGCGGCGGGTTGCTCCGTGGCCTTGTCGCGGTATTTGGCCCACGCCGCCGGGTCGACGTGCGGGCGGTCCGGGTTCGTCGCGAGGTCGAAGGCGATGTCGTAGACCCAGCGTGCGACGCGCAGCAGCTTCGCGTAGTGGATCTTGTCCGGCGTGTCGCTGGGCTGGTGGTAGTCGCGGTGGAGGCCTGTGAAGAAGAATGCGATCGGCACGCCCATGCGCGCGAAGTTCGCGTGGTCGCTGCGGCCGAACATGCGCTCCTCGTCGTACTCGATGTCGAAGCCGGCGGCCGCGTTCTTGGCGAGGCACAACTCGTGCAGGGCCGGGGAGATCTTCTGTGTGCCGACGAGGTGCACGGAGTTGCGGTTGTCCTCGGCCTTCTCGCCCTTGTTGCCTTCCGCGCTCTCCTCCTCGTCGCGGCCGATCATGTCCATCTGCAGTTCGCCGACGATCGACGACAGCGGGACGGGGCAGTTCTTCGCGAAGTAGCCGGAGCCGACGAGGCCGACCTCTTCGCCGCAGAAACAGACGAACAGGATGCTCCGCTTCGGCGGGGTCGGGTTCGTCGCGAACATCTTCGCCACGGCCATGACACCCGTCGTTCCGGAGCCGTCGTCGTCCGCGCCTGGATGGATGCGGTCGCCGCGCTTGCCGAGGTGGTCGAGGTGGCTGCCGATCACCACGTATTCGTCCTTCAGCTTCGGGTCGCTGCCTGGCAGCACGGCGAAGACGTTCATCGCGGGTGCGTCGCCCTCGTCGGTCGCGATCTCGACCTTCGCGGCGAGCGGCAGCGGGATCGCGAGCGTCTTGCCGTCCAGCTGCGCGGCGCTCTTGCCCGCCGCCGCGAGCACCATCTTCAGGTCGTTGCCCCCGAACGTAGCGTCGACCGGCGCCCGCCGGGCTCCCGCGGCTGCAGGGTTGCCGCCCCGGCCCATGCCGCTGCGGCCACGCAGGCCGCCCTGCACCGCGTCCGTCTGGGCGAACAGCACCGCCGCGGCGGACTTGCCCTGCAACCCTTGCTGCACCGCGAGCCTCACCATGGGCGTCGTCGCGCTCGAATCGTCGCCCTCGAGCACGAACACGACCACGATCTTGTCCGTCGCGTCGACGGCCTCGAGGCCCGCGATGGTCGGCACTTCGAAGCCGCGGCGGCCTTCCGTGCGAGGCGCTTTCGGCGGGGGCGTGACGACGAGCAGCACGACGTCGCCGGCCGCTGACATGGTGTTCGAGACGGTCCCCGCGAGGTTGGCGGCCGGGATGCGTACGACTTCGGTTCCGTCCTTCGTGAACGTGACCGACGTCTTGTCCGCGACGACCTTCGTCGCCTTCCACGGCACGCGCTGGAAGTAGGTGCCGCCGTCGCCGCGGGCTTCGAGCTTCAAAGCCGCGAAGTGGGCGGCGACGTAGTCGGCGGCCTTCTGGAATCCCTCCTGGCCGGTGCCTCGACCCTCGAACTCGGGTGACGCGAGCACGCCGAGCCACTCGCGGCACTGCGCTTCGTCGACCGTTCCTGCACCCTTCGCACGATCGGGCGGGAGTGGTTTCGCCGCAGCACCGGATTGTGCGGGCAGTTGGATCGCCGCGGCGAGGAGCGCGGCGAGGGCACGGAGGGACACCGAGACGGGGAAGGCTGTGCGTGAGTGCGGGGCTTGCATGTTCGACGTTCGGAGGCGCGCTTCTACGAGCCGGCCGGCGTCCGTGCGAGCGCGGCGTCGCGCCGCGACGATCGCGTCACAACCTCAGACGGCGGCGAACGCGCGCCCAGAGGCCGGGCTCGGGCGAGTCGTCGTTCGGATCCGTGCGGTGCCGGACGTCGTCGATGTCGGCGAGTGGGGCGGCCGGGGTCAGCAGGACCGCCGCTGTGTGCCGCACGTCGTCCGCACGCAGCGGGGCGACCAGGCGGCCGAGTCGCTCGAATGCGGGGTGCCGGCGCGCTTCGTGCGCGGCGATGTCTTCGAGCCGTTCCGTCACGCGCCCGCCGTCGCCGAGGCCGGTCACCACGATCCGCCCGGTGGTCGCGGGCACGTGGTGCGCGCGCGCCGGCTCCTTGGCGAGGAGGCCGAGCACCTCGCCCACGTCCTCGGCCATGGCGGAGAATCCCGCGGTCGAAAGGTCGTGCGCCAGCACGGCCTTCACGACGTTCGACGGCGTGCGTGGCGCGTCGAGCGGCGGCACCGCGTAGCAGGCGGCGAACAACAGCGGTGCGGCGGCAGTGAGTCGGCGGCTCATGGGGCGTTCGTGGCCGGGCATCGTCAACGGCAGCGCGGTTCTTCAACTGCTTCGCGGTTCTTCAACTGCTTCGCAGCGAGACCAGAGGATCGTGGCGTGCGGCGCGGAAGGCCGGAAGGGCCGAAACGAGGAATCCCGTACCGAGCGCCATCCCGGCGACCTGCAGCAGCCACCACGGGTCGATGCTGCTCGGCACGCGGTCGAGGTTGTAGACGTCGAGCGGGAAGAGGTCGACGCCGGTCGTCCAGAGCACGAACTGGCGCACTTCCTCGAGGTGGACCGCGGTGAGGCAGCCCGTACCGATGCCGGTCACGATCCCGAGGCCGGTGATGACGAGGCCGCAGGACAGGAAGATCTGCATCACGCCGATCGGTGTGCCGCCCATGGCCGTGAGGATGCCGATGTCCGACGTCTTCTCGGTCACCATCATCGACAGCGTCGCCAGCATCAGGAACGCCGCGACGACCATGATGACGATGAGCACGATCTTCAGCAGGGCGCGTTGGTGTTCGATCGACGCGAGGAAGGTCGCGTTCTTCTGGCGCCAGGTCTGGACCGAACCGTACGCGCGCCCGTCGCCGCGATCCGTGATCCGCGCGACGGTGCGCTGCAGTCGATCCGCGGTCTCCCACAGCTTCGCGTCGTCGCGCAGGCGCACGGCGACTTCCTGGATCGTGTCGGGATCGTCGGCGAACAAGGCGCGGTTCAGCGTCGCGCGATCGACGAAGACGTTGTTGCCGTCGAAACCGCCGTGCATCGACTTGTAGGCGCCGGCGACCCGCATCGTCATCGGGATCTGTTCGAGCGTCTTGTTCCCGTCGGCGGCCTGGTACACGCGCCCGGACGTGAGCACGACCTCGTCGCCGCGTTTCAGGCCGTCGCGCTTCATGCGTTCGAAGCCCACGAGCACCGTGGCCGTGCTGTCGATCGTCCGCAGCGGGTCGTCCGGATCGGCGACGCGCAGGTCGGCCGGGATCGCGGGGTCGCGCAGCCAGTCGGCGAACCCGGTCACGTTCGCCTCCGCCGCCGGTTCGACGCCGAGCACGAACAGGAACGGCTGGTCACCGCCGTGCAGTGCGCCGCGGCCGGGCAGGATCGGCGGGGGCGGGCGCACGCCGGGCCGGTTCAGCATGCCGAAGTGCACGAGCCGCGGCGCTTGTCCGCGCACGTTCGGATCGTCCGCGATCGCATCGTGCAGCTTCGACCACGACGTGCCCGCCGGCAGCGATCCGATCGAGACGTCGGCCGACGCAGCGTGCACGTGCTCCTCGATGACGACGATGACGCCGGAGAAGAGCGACACGACGACCACGAGGGCCCACACGCTCAGCGTCACGCCGAGCATGCCGAGCAGGTTGATCGGACGGGTCAGCAGGTACCGAGTCGCGAGGAAGGGGCCGTACGCGCGCTGCGTGGCGAGTTCGCGGATGCGCGACGCGATCCGGACCAGCGCGCCGGGCGTCATCCGTGCACCACCACGCCGTCCCTCATCCGCACGACGCGGTGGCACCGCGAGGCGAGCGACTCGTCGTGCGTGACGAGCAGGAACGCGATCCTGCGCTCGGCTTGCAGCGAGAACATCAGCTCGATCACCGATGCGGCGGTCTTGCTGTCGAGGTTGCCGGTCGGCTCGTCCGCGAGGATCACCTTCGGCCCGACGAGCAGTGCGCGCGCGATCGCGACACGCTGGCGTTCGCCGCCGGACAGTTCGGCCGGGCGGTGGCGCATGCGGTCCGCGAGCCCGACGTGTTCGAGCATCGCGATCGCTCTCGCCTTCGCCGCGCGGCGGTCCTTCCACCACGACAGCCACGACGTCGTCATCATCCCGGCGAGCATCACGTTCTGCAGCGCGGTGAGCTCGGGGATCAGGTGGTAGAACTGGAACACGAAGCCCGTGTGCGCGTGGCGCAGCTGCGCCCGTTCGGCGATCGGGAGGCCGTGCACCGGGCGGCCGTCGAACAGCACGTCGCCCGCCGTGGGAGGGTCGAGCAGGCCGAGCACGTGCAGCAGCGTCGACTTGCCCGCGCCGGACGCGCCGAGCAGCGCCACCATCTCGCCTTCGCCGACGTCGAGGTCGACCCCGCGCAGTACGGGGATGTCCTGTCTGCCGAGGCGATATGTCTTCGTGATGCCGCGAGCGGCGAGGACGGGGGCGGTCATTCGTAGGACAGGGCCTTCACGGGGTTCATGCGCGCGGCCTTGCGCGCGGGAACGACGGCGGTGACGAGTGCGAGACCGACCGACGTGCAGGCGACGAGGGCGAGCCAGGCGGGGTCGAGCCGCACCGGCACCTGCTGCAGGTCGAACAGGTTGCGCGGGAACAGCTCGACGTTGGCTGTGCGGAAGAGCCAGTCGTTGAAGTCGTTCAGGTAGTGCACGGACAGTCCGCCCATGGTCGTGCCGAGGATCGCGCCGACGACCGCGACGACCAGGCCGCACAGGAGGAACGTCGTGCCGATGCCGCGCGGTGTGCCCCCGATCGCGGCGAGGATGCCGACGTCCTTCCACTTCTGCACGACCATCATGTGCAGGGTCGCGTAGATCACGAACGCGGCGACGATCATCACCACGAAGAGCACGATGCGCATCAGGGTCTGCTCGTGCGAAACCGCGGAGAGGAACACGGGGTTCTGCTCCTCCCAGTCGAGCACCGAGCACGGAGCGCTGCCGGCGGCGAGCAGCGCCTGCGCAGCGGTGCGCAGCCTCGTCTTCGCCGCCGCGATCTCGCCGGGCGCGAGGCCGGTACGGAGCCGCATCGCGACGTCGGTCACGAGCGCGATCGCTTCGGGGTCCGCGTGGTCCTGGCCGAGCATCGTCCGAAGGGTCTCGATCGGCAGGATGGCCTGCGTCTCGTCGAACATGCGGTGGCCGGTCGCGAACCACCCCGCGAACGCGGTGCGAACGCGGTGCGTGCGCAGCTGCGGCTTGCCGTTCGCGTCGTCGACGAACGCCGCGGCGAGCAGGTCGCCGGGATCGCCCTGCTGCAGCCACGGCCACACGTACGCGCGGCGCCAGCCGAGCAGGACGCCGGGCAGTGAGCTCACGTGCTCCTCCTGCGAAGCCCGGGGGATCCGGGCCCGACCGCGGCCGCGCCACTCGAGTTCGTCGGGCACGAGCATCTCGGCGCGCCGCTTCGGATCCGCTTCGTCGAAGACCGAGCCCTGGGGGCCGAGGCGCCCGAGGTGCTTGCCGATCGGCTCCATCCCTCCGGCGATCCAGTCGCGGATCCCCGTCACTGCGGGTTCGCGCAGCGGGTCGATGCCGAGCAGCAGCACGAACCCGCCCTCCATGTGGTTGAAGTCGACCTGCGACGACTCGAGGGAGCGCTGCATACGCGACGGGACCTGCAGCGGCTGCCACAGTCCGTGGTGGCGCAAGCGCGGCGCGGTCGCAGCGACCGCGGGGTCCGCTTCGAGTGCGGCACGCAGCGAGTCGTAGCTCGTGGCGTGCGGCAGGTCGGTCAGCAGGAGATCGGGCGTGCTCCGTCGGACGTCGTCGCGGATGTCCGTGACGAAGCCCGTGAACACGCTGTTCACGACGATCATCGCCCACGCCGCGAACGACACGCCGAACACGCTGAGCAGGTTGATCCGCCGCGTCAGCAGGTAGCGCAGCGCCAGGAACGGCGGGAACGCGCGCATCACGGCGCCGGCGTGCTCCCGTCGCCGGCTGCGGCCGCGGGGTCGACGCGGCGCAGCAGCGGGAACAGCACGACGTCGCGGATCGACTGCGAGCCGGTCAGCAGCATGCACAGGCGATCGATGCCGATGCCGAGTCCGCCGGCGGGCGGCATGCCGAACTCGAGCGCGGTCACGTAGTCGACGTCGACCTCGCCGGGCGTTTCGTCGTCGTGTTCGTTGGCCAACTTGTGCGCGACCTGTTCCTCGAAGCGCTGCTGCTGGTCGATTGGGTCGTTCAGTTCGCTGAATGCGTTGCCGAGCTCCATGCCCGCGACGAAGAGTTCGAACCGTTCCGTCACGCGCGGGTCCTCGACCAGGCGCTTCGCGAGCGGGCTGATCGCGACCGGATAGTCGTGCACGAAGACCGGGCCCTGCAGCGTGTCCTCGACGGTCGCCTCGAACACGTCGTTCGCGAGCTTCGCGGGCTCGATGCCGTCGGTGGCGAGGCCGAGGTCCTTCGCGCGCCGCAGACAGCTCGCGTGGTCGAACCAGTCGACGCCCGGATTCTGCTGCGCGAACAGATCGAGGTAGCGCGCCTTCTGGAACGGCGGCATCAGGTCGTACTCGCGCTCGCGGAAGCGCACCTTGCCGTCGCCGCCGAGGATCTTCGCGACGAGGTGGGCGAACAGGCCTTCGACCCGCGCCATCACGTCGCGGTAGTCGGCCCACGCCTCGTAGCTCTCGAGCATCGTGAACTCGGGGTTGTGGCGCGTGCTGACGCCCTCGTTGCGGAACACGCGGCCGATCTCGTAGACGCGCTCCATGCCCCCGACGATCAGGCGCTTCAGGTACAGTTCCGGCGCGATGCGCAGGAAGAGGCCCATGTCGAGCGCGTTGTGGTGCGTGCGGAACGGGCGCGCCGAAGCGCCGCCGAAGATCGGCTGCAGGATCGGCGTCTCGACTTCGAGGTAGCCGAGCGAATCGAAGTACGCGCGCACTTCGCGCACGATCGCCGAGCGCTTGCTGAACGACGCACGCACCTCCGGGTTCGCGAACAGGTCGACGTAGCGCATCCGGTAGCGCTGCTCGGTGTCCTGCAGGCCGTGCCACTTCTCCGGCGCGTGCCGCAGCGCCTTGCCGGCGAGCACGACTTCCGTCGCCCAGAGGGTCGGTTCGCCCTTCTGCGTCGTGCCGAGTTCGCCGGTCACGCTGACGAGGTCGTTGCCCTCGAGCAGCTTCCGGTCGGGCCAGAACGCCGCGAGCCGTTCGCGCTGGAAGCCGATCTGGATCGTGCCCGTGCGGTCCTGCAGGTGCGCGAAGCGCAGCTTGCCGAAGTCGCGCACCTGGCCGAGGCGGCCCGCGACCGTCGCCGTTTCCCCCATGCGGGTCGGCAGTTCCGCGAGCACCTGGTCGACCGGCCGACCCCGAGGCACGCGCGCGGGGAACGGGTCCTGGCCTGCGGCGCGGAGTGCGTGCAGTTTTTCGAGTCGGTCCTTGGCGATGCCGTCCGTCACGTGGCTCCCTGAGAATTGGAGGCGCGGGATCCTAGGGGCGCCGGAGAGGCCGCGAAAGCGCGGAGGCGCCGGTGCCATCGCGCCGAGGAAATCCTGGCCGTTCGCACGGGTCTGCCGCGTATCCTGCTCGACCCCGAATGTCCGCGAAGGCCCTCCTCCCGCTGACCCTCGTGCTGCCCGTGGCGGCGCTCGTGTGCGGCAATCCGTTCCTCGGACGGACGCCTTGGGCGCGCCAGGCGGCGCCCTCGACGCCCGATTCCGTCGCGTCGACACCGATCGTGCCGGTGCCTCTGCCGGTGGTCGACGAACTGGCGGCGCTGGATGCCGAACTGCGGCCCCTCGTGCGTGAAGTGCGCCACGACGCGGACGGCCGCGCCGTGCTGTTGCTCCTGGACGGCCGCGTGATGCGTCGCGGCAACACGGCGAGTCCGGGCACCGGCGGTGTGGTCGAGGTCGGCTGGGTCCTCGAGCCCAGCGCGGTGCCGGGGCTGCAGGAACAGGACGACGCGCACCCGGACGGCGGCCAGTCCGTCGACCGGCAGTAGCCGTTCACGCGCCGTCGGTCTCGATCTGCAGGCGGCCGTCGACTTCGCGCACGGGCCAGGTCTTCACGTTCCACTGCGGTCCGACGTCGCACGCGCCGCTCTTCAGGTCGAACTCCCAGCAGTGCAGGTAGCAGACGACCTTGCCGTCGAGCACGGAGCCGTCGCACAGCGGCGCACTCGCGTGCGGGCAGTTGTTGTCGATGGCGCGCCACTCGCCGGCGTCGCGGAAGATCGCGATCCAGTGGGTGCCGATCTTGACCGGTGCGCCCGGCGTGAACTTCATGTCGGCGATCGCGCCGACGTCGACCCACTGGCTCATCGCGGCAGCCTCCGGAACGCGTAGCGGCGGATCGTCCGCCCTTCTTCGATGTACTTCCGCTCGAAGTTCGTGGGGGAGAACGCGTGGCCCGCGCCGAGTGCGCGGACCCTCTGCTCTTCGTCCTCGTCGCGCACGAAGTCCGTTGCACTGCCCATCACCCGCGCGACCTGGCCTGCGTACGCGGCGTTGTCCGTCGCGACGTAGAGGAACCCGCCGTCGCGCAGCGCGCCGGCGATCACCAGAGGCACGTCGTCCGTGAAGAACCGACGCCCCTTGTGCCGCCGCTTCGGCCACGGATCGGGGAAGTAGACGTGCACCGCGGCGAGAGCGCCCTCGGGCACACGATCGGCGAGGTAGAGCTTGCCGTTGTCGACGAGGAGACGGCCGTTGGTGCGGCCCGACTGGCGCAGCTTCGTCGCCGCGATGCTCGCGTAGCCGGTGGCGGCCTCGATGCCGAGCACGAACGTGCGCGGACTCGCCTCGGTGCGGGCGAGCACGAACGCGCCCTTCCCGGGCCCGATCTCGATCTCGATCGCGTCGTGACCGGCGGGCACCAGTTCGTCGAGCGTCGGCGGGTTCTTGCCGCCGAGCACGAGGAAGTCGCCCGGGTCGTCGGCGTGGTCCTGCACACGACCCCGGAACGACAGCTTGCCGCCCTGGTGCATGCGTGGGTTGTGGGCCGGCTCCTCGGCGTCGTTCATCGGGGCGAGGAGCATACCGACGCGGCGCACCCGCGAAAGCGCGCGCCGCACCGCGCCATCACGAGACCAGCGGCCCGCCGTAGACCTCGTGGTAGTCCTGCAGCGACGCACGGATCACTTCGTAGGCGCGTTCGCGGTTGTACGGCGTGACCGCGACCGGGGACGCTTCGGGCAGCAGCTTGTAGGTGGAGAAGTAGTGGCGGAGGCGCTCGACGAGCACCTGCGGCAGCTGCGCGAGGTCTTCGACCTCGCCCCACACGAAGTCGCTCGCGAGCACCGCGACGATCTTGTCGTCCGCTTCGCCGCCGTCGAGCATCGTGAGTCCGCCGATCACCTTCGCCTTCACGAGGATCTCGCGCGCGGTGATGGGGCGTTCGCTCAGCACGCAGATGTCGAGCGGGTCGCCGTCGCCCTTCTTCGCGCCGGGCGTCAGTGCTCCGACGCGCCGTCCGCACAGCGTGCGCGGGATGAAGCCGTAGAGGCTCGGTGGCTGCGAACTGGTGCGCTGCGGCCGGTCGACGCGCAGGAAGCCGTTCACCTTGTCTATCTCGTACTTCACGAGGTCGAACGGCGTGATCTCGATGTAGGCCTGCACGATCTCGGGTGGCTTGATGCCGGCCGAGATGCCGTGCCACGGGTGCGGGCGCCAGGTGTAGAAGGGTTCGGGGAAGCTCATGCTCGGGTCGGGCGGCAGGATAGGCGCGTGTTGCCCCGACGCTAGCATTGCGTCCATGTCGATCCGACCGTTCGGGCTCGTCTGCGTGCTCACGTTCGCCCTTTCGGATGCCTCCGTCGCAGCGCAGGAGAACAAGTCGCGCGCGATCGAACACACGATCGCATCGCTGCCGCAGAGCCTCTACTTCGTCGTGCCGCCGAGGCAGCCGGTGGCGCGAAAGCGCGGCGGACTCGTCGTGGTCCTGCCGGGCGGCGACGGATCGCGCGACTTCCTGCCGTGGGTGGAGAACGGGCTCTTCGCGCAGACGCCTGCCGACTGCGCGGGTGTGCTCGTCACCTCGGTGAAGTGGACGCCGGAGCAGAAGGTGATCTGGCCGACCGACGAGAGCCGTGTCGAGGGCATGAAGTACACGACCGAGGAATACGTGCGCGCGGTTCTCGCCGATGCCGCGAAGACGCAGCCGTTCGATCCCTCGCGCACCGTCGTCGTGGCGTGGTCCTCGAGCGGACCGGCGGTGTACCCGATGATGGCGACGAAGAACGCGCCGTTCGCGCGCGCGTACATCGCGATGTCGGTGTTCCCGAAGGACGTCGACTTCGCGCCGGCCAAGGGGCGCCGCTTCCTGCTCGACCAGTCGCCCGACGACGACGTGACCGGGTTCTCGCACGTGCGCGATGCGTTCGCCGCATTGACGAAGGCGGGCGCCGTCGTGCGGCTCTCCACCTACGACGGCGGCCACGGCTGGAAGGGTGATGCGCTGCAACGCCTGCGCGGCGGCATCGAGTGGCTGCTGAGCACGGAACCCGCGCCGAAACCGGTGTGGCCCGTGCCGAAGGAGCCGAAGAAGGCGCCGGCGTACGGCGGCAAGCTCGACAACCTGCTGGCGAACGGCGGCTTCGAGAAGGGGATGTCGGGCTGGCGATTCGTCGAGGCGAGCAAGCATCTCGCCGCCCGCACGGTGAAGGACGACGTGAGGGAGGGCAAGCAGGCGCTGCACCTGAAGAAACAGGGCGGCGGCGACGTCGACGTCGTCACGCAGACCATCGAACTGCCCGAAGGAGCGACGACGCTCGTCGCGAAGGCGATGGTGAAGGGCAAGGGTGCCAGCAACGCGTGGATCAAGGTGTGGCTGCACGACAACGCGGACCAGCCGGCCAACAAGGACCCGGACCTGGTGCACTTGACCGGCGACGCCGAGTGGCAGGCGCTCGAGATGTCGTGGCCGACCGCGGGTTGTGTGCGCGCCGTGCTGCAGATCCTCATGGTGGGCGACGGAGAAGTGTGGGTCGACGACGTCGTGCTCGCCGTCGTGAAGTGATCGCGATCGCGCGAAGAGCCCACGATGCCCGAACTGCCCGACGTCACCGTCTATCGCGAGCGCATCGAGGCGTTGCTCGGCGGTCAGGTGCTCGAGGCCGTGCGTCTGCGCAGCCCGTTCCTGCTCCGCTCCGTCGATCCGCCGCTCGACGCACTGCACGGCCGCACGCTTCGCGCGGTGGAACGGCTCGGGAAGCGCATCGTCTTCGACTTCGGCGACGAGATGTTCCTCGTACTGCACCTGATGATCGCGGGGCGTCTGCGATGGTGGCCGCGTGAACGCAAGCTCGGCGGCAAGATGGATCTCGCCGCGTTCGACTTTCCGAGCGGCACGCTCGTGCTGACGGAGGCGAGCCCGAAGAAGCGCGCGTCGCTGCACGTCGCGAAGGGCCGCGCGGCGCTGCGGGAGTTCGACCGCGGCGGGCTCGAGGTCGACGGTGCTTCGGCGGAACAGTTCGTGGCGCGGCTCCGTTCCGAGAATCGGACGCTGAAGCGTGCGCTGACCGACCCGACGCTCTTCTCCGGCATCGGCAACGCGTACTCCGACGAGATCCTGCACGCGGCGCGTCTCTCGCCGGTGACGCTGACCTCGCGAGTGACGGACGCGGAAGCGGAGCGCCTGCGGCAGGCCGTCGTGGCGACGATGCGGACGTGGACCGAACGCCTGCGCGCCGAGGTCGGAGACGGCTTTCCGGACAAGGTCACCGCGTTCCGCGAGGGGATGGCCGTGCACGGCCGCTTCGGCAAGCCCTGTCCCGACTGCGGCTCGCCCGTGCAACGCATCCGCTACGCGGACAACGAGTGCAACTACTGCGCGGTCTGCCAATGCGGCGGCCGTCTGCTCGCGGACCGCGGTCTGTCGACGCTGTTGAAGAAGGACTGGCCGAAGACGCTCGCGGAACTCGAGGAGCGCCGACGCGGCGGCTGATCGCCGGCTGGTTCACTTGCGCGGCAGCGCGGCGCGGGCGGCCTGCGCGGGCGTGAGCCATCGCAGCGGGTCTTCGCCGAGCGTGATCGCCGCGTGCACCTTGGTGCGTTGCATCGGCGACAGGTCGAGCTCGGCGAACGGTGTCCCGCGCAGTGCGTGCTGCTGGTCCTTCGCGGGGGCGTCGGTCACCGGGGTCTTCGCGTCGACGGGTTTGCAGCTCTTCGTCTGCGCGGCAGCGACGAGTGCCTCGGGGGAGAGACGCGCGGGCAGGAACGTCACCTCGACGCCCTCTGCGCCGCCGACGAACACGGAACGCGTGCGCACGACACCGTCGAGCGCGCCGAGCACCGCCTCGCCCTCCCAGAAGCAGTGCATCGTGAGCAGGGTCGTCTTCATCGCCGGATCGGACTCGTCGCGCGCGATCGCGAGGAAGCCCGGTACCGGCGTCTTCGCCGCCTCGAGTGCGCCGGCCATTCGGACGGCGATGCCGTGCGCGTCGAAGACGCCGTCCTGCCGCGGGAGCAGGTCCTTGCCCTTCCGATCGAGGAAGCGGACCACGGGATTGTTCCACGCGGGCTCCCGGAAGCGTTCGCAGACCGCCTTCTCGGCGCCGTCGGCGTTGTTGCGAACGGCCACCGGCACGAACGCGGTCTCGATCGCCGCGGCGAGCAGCGGATGACTCAGCACGTCTTTGCCGAAACCCGTGCAGGTGCTGCAGCCGGGGATCTCCTGGAACAACACGAACAGCGGCTTCGTGCCCTTTGCGCCGAGTGCGGCGTCGAGGTCGCGTTGCCATGCGACGGTGCCGAGTTCGGGGGGCGGCTTCTGCATCGGGTCCTGGGCGGCGAGTGCGGCGGCGATGCACGCGATGGCGGCGGCGGGGCGGTGCATGGCGCGGAGGCTACCGTAAGATCGGCGCCCCGTGCGACCCTACCGCGACTACGACGAATCGCCGCTGATGCAGTTCTTGCGGTTCGTCACGAAGACCTTCGCGATCGGCGACTTCTTCGGCGTGCACGTCCGGATGTACTGGGCGGCGGCGATCCTGATGCCGTGGTTCTTTCTGCGCTGGGTGCCGAACGGTACGGCGTGGGAAGCGGCGACGTGCACGGCGATCTGCTTCGGCGGGCTGTTCCTGATCGTCTGGACGCACGAGATGGGTCACATCGTCGCCGGCTGGCGGTACCGCATCCGGACCGACGCGATCACGTTGTCGCCGCTCGGTGGCGTCGCGCACATGAATGCGCCGGCGACGACGCCGCGGGGCGAACTCGTGATCTCGCTCGCGGGTCCGGCGACCCACCTCCTTTGGCTCGCGGTGTTCTGGCCGCTGTGGGTGCTGATGCCCGATCGGGTGCTGGTGATCGACGGCTGGGTCGACTGCCCGATCGTGTTCGCGGTCTGGTTCTTCTACACGGCGAACCTGAGCCTGCTCCTCTTCAACCTGCTGCCGTTCTTCCCGCTCGACGGCGGGCGTGTCCTGCGGGCGCTGCTCGCGATGCGGGTGCATCCGAACCGCGCGACCATGTGGGCGACTTCCATC
The DNA here is from genome assembly GCA_016794565.1 of Planctomycetota bacterium. Taxonomy (GTDB): domain Bacteria; phylum Planctomycetota; class UBA1135; order UBA1135; family UBA2386; genus JAEUHQ01. The sequence continues at coordinate 21,542 of JAEUHQ010000169.1, forward strand.
GGCATCGCGGGCGGCGTCGGGATCATCGTGCTCTCGATCGTCCGGTCGGAACTGCAGAGCATGGTCGGCGTGCTGATCGGGCTCTTGTGCATCCAGTCGTGCCTCGCCGAACGTCGGTTCGCCCGCCACGCACTGGTCTACGGGCACGCACAGGCAGATCCGTGGGCGATGGACCCCGACGCGTGGAAGCGCGGCGCCGGCCCGCTCGCCGACCCGAAGAAGCGCAACCCGGGCTTCGTCGGGCGATGGCTCCGCGCGCGCCGGGAGCGACGCGTCGCGAAGGCCGCCGCTGCGGATGCCGCGCTGGATCGCGAGGTCGACGCGATCCTCGACCGCGTGCACTCGGTCGGGATGACCGGGCTCACCGACCGTGAGAAGGCCGTCCTGAAGCGCGCTTCGCAGCGACGCCGCGGCGTCGGCTGAACGGCGTCGGGTTGCCCCCTTCGTTCAGCCGCCGAACATTCGCAGCCACTCCGCTTCGGTCTTCGGCTTGAAGACGAAGTTCGTGCGCCGCGTCTCGCCCATGCTCGCGCTCGGGCGCGGGTCGTACAGGTGACCCGGGAAGAGGATCGCGTCGTCGGGCACCTTCGCGAGCTTCTGCGACAGGGACAGCCAGAGCTGGCGCGGATCGCCGCCCGGCAGGTCGGTGCGGCCGCAGCCCTGCAGGAAGAGCGTGTCGCCGGCGACCAGGCGGTTCTGCACGAGGAAGCACTGCGAGCCCGGCGTGTGCCCCGGGGTGTGGATCAGCTGGATCGGGATCTCGCCGACCTTCACCACGTCGCCGCTGTCGTGCAGCGCGAGGTCGCTGTCGCTGCAGCCGGTCACGCGCTTCACCCATGGCGCCTCGGGTTTCTGCACGTGCACCTTGCACGGGCATCGGGTCAGCAGTTCGCGCACGCCCTGGAGGTGGTGGCCGAAGAGATCGCCGCCGACGTGGTCCTGGTGGTAGTGCGTCGCGAGGGCACCTTCGACGGTGAACCCTTCCTTCGTCGCTCGATCGACCAGTTCGCCGACCGCGTAGCACGGGTCGACGAGCACAGCCTGCTTCGTGACGGCGTCGCCGATCAGGTAGGTGAAATTGGCCATCTGCGTGGCGATCGGGTCGCCCACGGCGAAGTCGCGGCCGGCGAGCCACTGTCGAAAGACCAGACGCTGCTCAAGTGCAGGGGTGGGTTCGTGCCGATCCATGCGATGGCAAGGATGGTAGACGAACGGCGAGGAGTCACGATGAAACCCCGGCGGCGACGTCGTGCGACGATCGTCGCGACGGCGCTCCTGTGCGTCGCGGGATGCGTTCAGCCGGCGCGGCGCGCGGAGCCGGCGCTGGCCGGCCCGTGGTCGAATGCGTTCCCCGGTGTCGGCGCGGTGACGGTCCTGCCGCTGCCCGAGCCCGGTCAGCCGCTGGCGCTGAAGCCGGGGACGACGCTGGTCGTCGCGAGCGAGGATGCGGTTGCGGGGGAGACGCCGTTCACCGCCGAGCAGCGTGCCGCGCTGAGAGCGTTCGTCGCCGAGGGCGGGAAGCTGCTGTTGCTCGGCCACGCCGCGCGGCTCGCCGCCGCGTGCGGCATCGACAGCGAGTGGCCCGAAGCGACGACGTTCCGCTGGGGCTACGACCAGCGCGCCGGCATCGGGCGCGCGCGGCTCGGCTTCCGTGTCGTGTCCGGACTGGTGCCCGAGCCGTTCGAGGCGCTGCATGCGGCGCCGAACGCCGAGCAGACGTTCTTCGTCGCCGGCGGCGAACCGTGCACCGCGCCGTCGTGCGTCTGGTCGATCGGGCCGCCGAAGAACGGCGTCGTGCTCGCGCGCCTCGCGACCGAACTCGACGGCGAACTCGCGGAGATCGGTGCGCCGGTCGTCGTGCACTGGTCGTGCGTGAAAGGCGCCGTGCTCGCGTGCGGCCTCCTGCCCGCGATCGACCACCCCGACCCCGTCGTGCGCGACGACGCGCGGGCCTTCTTGAACGGCTGCATCCAGCGGTTGCGCGGTCGCGAGACCGGCGCGGTCGTGATGATGCGGCAGGCGGAGGCGCCTCTGCCGAGACTCGCCGCGATGCCCTCGCCGTTCGCGCCGAGCACCGGACCCCGCGTGCCGCTGCTCGCGCACTGGGGCTGGCAGGCCGCGGCGCGGCAGGCCGACGGCGGAGAGCTGCGCACCACGCGCGAACTCATCGACGGCGTCGTGGTGCCGAGCTGGCTCGCCGGCGCCGATCTCGTCGAACTCCGGCTCGGCGACGGCGGTGTCGTCGTGCCGTGGGCGGCGAACGACCCGTTGAAGCCGCCGCCGTCGTGGCAGGCCGGTGCCGTCGAACACGGCCTGTCCGTCGCGGACGTGACGGAACTCGCGGCGGAGGCGCACGCGCGCGGCATGCTGATCGCGACGCAGTTGGATCCGCTGCCGGTGGGCGAACGACGCAGCGAACGCCTCGCGGCTCTTCGCTTCCTCGCGCGCGAACTCGCGGACGTGCGCCGGCGCGGCGCGGGCGCCCTCGACGGTTTCGGCGTGCGCTCCTGGTGGGAGGACACGCAGGGCTACGGTCTCGCGATGCTGCAGGACTTCCATCCGGGTGCGTTCCTGTACGGAGCGGGGGAACGCACCGGGGAACTCGCCGGGTGCCTTCGCGCGATGGATGCCGACGACGGCGCGCCGCGCGGCTGCGGCCTCGCGGGAATCAGCGGAGCGTGGCGCGACGGCTTCGCGGCAGCGCGATTCCCCGTCGGCGTTCTCGACGCGCGAGCGCGCCGCGAGCGTTCCGTCGGGGTCGGCGGCGGCAGCAGCGGCGACTGGATCGCGACGCAGGCGAACGACTTCGTGCGGGACCGGCGAGGCCTCGGCGCAGCGATGTGGTGGCGTCGCCACGACCCGTCGCTGCTCGACCCCGCGACCGTCGACTACGTGCACGGCGTGTCGCAGGAACCGCTGGTGGCCGCGATCGCGACCAGTCTCGCCGCAACCGGCGACGGCGGGCGTCGCGCTGCGGCCGCGGCTCTCCTCGATCCGGCGCCGCGCGGATTCGGTGCCGAGACGAACGCTCCGTCGGCGGTGTCGGTGCTGCAGGACAACTGGTTCTCGCTCGCGGGCAGCGGCGGGGCGCTGACGTGGGATCGGGACGGGCTCGCTCGCTTCCGCCCCGGCGACGGAGCAGTTCTCGCGAAGTCATTCCTGCGCACCCGATTGTTCGGCGCGCGGCCGGACACCGATGCCCCGCTCGACGAAACAGTCGACTTCCTGGCGGCGGGCCGCCGCGGCGAGGGCGGCTACGGCGAGGTGTTCGCCGTCGGCGCCGACGCTGCGTCGTGTGTGCCGACGACGATCGCCGGCGACGGAGTACCCGCCTGGCCGGAGGGCCTCGCGATCGACTGGCGCGGGGAGATCGGCTACCACGAACTCGAGCTCGGCATCCGGCCCGTGCGCGGCAACGGCGTGCTCGCGGTGAGCCTCGACGGCGCGATGCTGCGCTGCGTCCCGTTCCGCGCGGGACAGCCGGCCTCGACGATCACGCTGCCGCTGCACAAGGCGGCCGTCGGCGTGCGCACGCTGCGGCTCCAGGTCGTCGACGGCGGCGCGGTCGCGATCGACGTGCTGCGCGCGCACCGCCGCGGCGAAGTCGGCGTCCAGGCGAGTGTGCCGGTCCCGGCCGGCAGCCACGCGGTGCTGTGCGAGCGTTCGGCCTCCGGCGTGCACGCCGAGCGCGTCGAGCTCGCGACGATCGCCGACTTCCCCGGTTTCCTCGTGCGCTTCGTCTGCGAGCGCGCAGCGCGCAACCTCCAGGTCGAACGCACCTTCGGATTCACCGCGCACACGCGCCTCCTCGACGCGAAGTCGGAAGCCGGTGCCGACGCGCTGCGGGAGCCCTTCGTCCTCCGCGCGCCGGACACCGATCTGCCCGACGTGGTCGTCGTGCCGCTGCATCTCGCGCGGCACGAACGGTTCGAACTCGGCGATGCCGGCCTCGTGCTGCGGTCGGCGCCCGAGGCCGGCGGAACGAGTCGCGTCGGCTTCCTCTTCGTGCCGCGCGATCGCAGCCGCACCGTTGCACGCTGCAGTGCTTCGATCGTCGGCGCCGTCGATCGACCTCTCGTGCTCGATCTCGGCACCGCCGGGGCGGCCGAAGTGACGTCCGAACTCCCGGTCCCGTGGTCCCGCATCGTGCAGTTGCCGCTGCCGCCGTCGACTCCGTTCTTCGTGCGCGAGAACGGGTGGTGGACGTGGCGCGGAGCGCAGCCGGCGCCCGACGGCGGGTCGTGGCTGCGCATTCGACACGAACCCGGCGACACGGTGCAGTTGGTCGGCGGGCCGTCGGTGTTCGCACGTACGCGGCCGGGGCCCGGGTCGCTGCACGTCGTCGCCCTGCAGGACCCGCTGCCGTCGCGCGTCACCGTGCGCGTGTTGCAGCACAGCACACTGTGTCCGCCTTCGGTCGTGATGGGGCAGGACTTCGACGAAGTGCGCGTGGGCGGCGAGTCGTGGGGCTGGTTCGACGGCCGCACGGTCTTCCTCCCGGATCGCCCCGGCACGTACGTCGTCGAGTGCCGCGTGCGGGGCACGGGACCCGTGATGCACGTCGCGTCGACGCGCGCACCGATCGAACGATGTTCCTACGACGCAGCGACGGGTGCGCTGGTGCTCGTCGTGCCGCCGGGCGACGGGCGCCCGCCCGAACTGCCGTGGACGGCCGTGCTACGCGGTCCGCGACCGCGGCTCGTCGAGAACGGCGAGGTCGTCGACGACGCCTCGCTGCGACTGCCCGCCGCCGACGTCGCGGCGGTGCGTGCGGGCGGCGTGCTGATCCGTTTCCGCAGTGGTGTGACGAGGGTGGTGCCGTGACCGAACGCCGAGGCCTCGTCGCGACCGCGCTCTTCGCCGTCGGGGCGGCGGCGGTCGTGTTCGCGTGCCTGCCGGGAGCATGGCCGTGCCCGCTGCGCCAGGGACCGGTGACGTCGGCGGCCGAGGTGCCGGAAGTGGTCGCTGCCGTACGCGCCGCCGCGGCCGCGTGCACGAGCGGCGATGCCGCAGCGTTCGCCGCCGCCACGACGCGCGACCACCGCGAACGGGTGACGCGTCAGCTCGCCGCCGTCGACGCGACCCTCGACGCGCGGTCCTTGCGTGCGATCGGGGCCGAGGGTGCGCGGGTCGACTGGTTCGCCCAACCGATGTGGGCGGGGCTCGTGCGCGGTCGTCGCGCCGTGGTGGCACTCGCACGGCCGGAGGGCGACGGTGCGCAGCTGATGTCGTTCGTGTGGGACGGGCACCGCGTGCTGTTCGACGGTGCACGCCATGCGCCGAACGTGCGTTCGTCCACGGCAGCGCAAGCGGCGGTGCAGGCGGCGTTCGAGCGCGAGTAGCGCCGTTGGCGGCGTCGCCGCGGCGCGCTACGGTGGGTGCATGTTGCCCGCGGACACCGACCACGCCGTGGCCCCTGGCCGGCTCGCGTCGTCGACGCCGCCAGCGTGGGCAAGATCGCTCGTGGGACGCGTCCCGGAGCTGCTCGTCGAGCAGGCGCACCTCGAGAAGAAGGCCGCGGCGGCCGCGGTCAACTTCCTCTTCCGTGTGCCGGCGACGCCGGCGCAGCACCGCGAGCTGTCGGCGCTCGCGCGCGAGGAACTCGTGCACTTCGAACGCACGCTGCGCCTGCTCGCTGCGCGCGGCATCGCGTTCGCGCCTCTGGCTCCGTCGGGCTACGCCGAACGGCTGAAGCGCGCGGTTGCATCGACGATGCCGACGCGACTCGTCGACGAACTGCTCGTCGCGGCGCTGATCGAGGCGCGTTCGTGCGAGCGCATGGGCTGCCTCGCCGCCGCGTTGTGCGAGAGCGATGCAGAAGTGGCGGGGTTCTACGCCGATCTGTGCACCGCCGAAGAACGGCACCACGTGACCTACGTCGAGATCGCGGGCGGCCTCGTCGCCGCGGACGAGGTGCGCCGAAGGTGGAGTGTGCTCGCGCGCCACGAAGCGGAGGTGCTCCGCACGCTGCCGGCGGCGGCGCGCCTGCACGGCGGGCTCGGGGAGTCGCCGTGACCTGGATACCTCGCCGCCGCGCGCTGCGCCGCGCGGCGGTCGTGTTCGCCGCTCTGGCGCTCGGCCACTTCGTCGCGGTCCTCGCGCGCGTGTCGATCTCGGGCCCGTTCGACTGGCTGATCTCGCTCGGGTCCGCCGAGACGGTCGAAACGCTCCGGGTGCCCGCCGACGGCATGCGCCGCGTCGTCGTGCTGCAGCACGGCATGTGGCGGACTGCAGCGGCGTTGAACCGCATCGAACGCACGTTGCGTGCGCACGGCTTCGAAGTGTGGAACGTCGGCTACCCGAGTCTTCGCGGAACGATCGAACAGCACGCCGAGCGCCTCCGGGACACCGTCGAGCAGATCCATCGCACGCCCGTCGACGAACTGTTCTTCGTCGGCCACTCGATGGGCGGACTGGTGATCGAGGAGTACCTGCGGCGACCCGATGCGCGTCAGCCGACCCGCTGCGTCTACGTGGCGGTGCCGCACCGCGGTGCCTTGCTCGCCGATCTGCGCAAGCATTGGTTCCTGTTCCGCTGGGTGATGGGCGACCTCGCTGCGCTGCAGCTGTCGCCCGGCGATCCCCTGCACCAACGCCCGCTGCCCTGGCCGGAGCGCTCGGGCGCGATCGTGGGGGACGTCGGGGTGGGCAACCCGTCGATCCCCGGCGACGACGACGGCACCGTGGCCGTGGACGAGGCGAGGCTGCCCGGGGCACGCGACACGATCGTCGTCCCGTACGGTCACACGCGCATCGCGCTGGCGGACGACGTTGCGATCCAGGTGGTGCGCTTCTGCCGCGCCGGGGCCTTCTCCCACGAGGTGCCACCGCGGTAGAGTGCTGCGCCTCCGCCGCGTTCGAGGCGGTGCCACGCGCGAATCGCCATGAAGACCTGGTTGCACACGTTCTGCCTCGGCGCCGGTTTCGGGGCCGCCTTCCTCGCGGGTCGTCTGGTTCCGTCGGGGACCTCGGCGGTCGAACTGGCCGCGCAGGGCCGCGGCCCCGTGAATCCGCCGCCGGCCCCGGCGCAACCCGAGCCCGTGACGGAGCCCGCACCCGTCGTCTACACCGAAGGCGGGGGGCAGGGTGTCGCCGCGAACGGCTTCCTCGCGGTGACGGGCAGCTACGGCGTCGGCACGTCGGTCGTCTACGTGATCGACACCGTGAACCGTCAGCTGGCCGTCTACGAGGCGCGCGGCGGCTCGGCGGAGCAGCGCCGGGTCGTGCTCGTCGGGGCTCGCCGGATCGACCTCGACCTGCAGCTCGAGGGCTACAACGACCGCAGCGAGTACGAGTATCGGCGCCTCAAGGACCTGTTCGGAAAGCGCGGTAGCAAGGACGTCGAGGTGCGCACCGGCCTCGAACCGGAAGCCGGCAGCCGCAAGTAGTGGCTACACAAACTCCGGTCGCGAGGTAAGCTCCCGCGGCCCATCCCCTCTCCGAGATTCGCCCCGCGTGTGGGGCAGCGTCCCAAACGATTCACGAGGTAGGTCCGTGTCCGACAAGAACGATGACTTCCTTTCCTTCGAGAAGGCCCTGCGCGAACTCAAGATGCGCAGCGAAGAGCTGAAGAAGCTCGTCTCCGAAGGTGAGATCCGCGCTTTCCGCGATGGCGACTCGATGAAGTTCCGCCTCGAGGACATCAAGGCGCTCACGTCGAAGGCCGAAGGCGACAACAAGCTGTCGTTCGCGGATTCGCTCGAGGACGACACGGGCATGGTGACGGAACAGATCTCCGAAGAGGACACGCTCCTCGCGGAAGACGACGTCGTCGAAGAGAAGGTGGCGAAGCGCGCCGCGCCCGCCCGCTCGGCTCGTTCGACTGCAGCGGTCTCCGCCGGCTCTCCCGCCGAGCGCGAGCCCGGCTGGGTCACCGCGGTGTGCGTGCTCACCGCCGTGCTCGTGATCTGGGGCTGGCTGCTCGCCGACGGCGTGACCAAGGAAGTCGATCCGAAGGACAGCTTCTTCACGTCCGCCTGGGCTGCCGAGAAGGGCACGAAGTGACGCGCGCGCTGTAGCGCGCGCAGCGGGAAGTCCCTTGGCAATTGCCTCGCACGGCGGCTACCGTCCGCCGTGCTGAGCGCGGCCACCGGTCGGTCGGGCCAGCAACCCAGATCGATACGCGAGGGGGCACCCCATGAAGTACACCTTGATGTTCGCCGCGTTGATGGCGGCGGCTTGCGTGAGTCCCGAGGCACACCGCCAGGTGGTTGCTGCGAACACCGTGCTGCAAGGGCAGATCGCCGGAATGGCGGATGCGCAGCGGCAGCTCGAAGCGGAGAACGCGCGCCTGCGCGGCCAGGTCGACGACCTCGGCAAGCGCGCCGCCGATGCGGCGTGGATCGAGGACCAGAAGAAGAGACTCGGCGAGCTGATCGCCAAGTACGGCGCCGGCACGCCGGCCGCGCAGAACGGCGTCGAACTGGTGCAGACTGCCGAGGGCTATGCCTTCCGCGTCGCCGGCGGCGTGCTGTTCGCGTCGGGCCAGAATACCCTCACCGAACAGGGCAAGAAGACGTTGAGCGATCTCGTGGCGTCGCTGGGCGACCGCCGCATCCGCATCGAAGGGCACACCGACGACGTGCCGATCCAGCGCAGCCAGTGGGGCACCAACCTCCGGCTCTCGGTCGAACGATCGATGGCGGTCGCCGACTACCTGGTCCACAGCGGCGGACTGAAGGCCGACCACGTGGGCGTGGCCGGCTACGGCGAATACCGGCCCGCGATCGCCGGGACGGACGACGCGTCGCGGCAGAAGAACCGGCGCGTCGAGAT
>JAEUHQ010000189.1 GCA_016794565.1 Planctomycetota bacterium
ATTCACGTCGCGGTTCCAAGGCGTCATCGCCATGGTTGCCGGCGTGCGAACATCAGCGTCGGCGAGTCACGGCTGGTCGTCGATCGGGGTCGATGGTGCATGCGCTTGTTGGCGCTTGCGCTGTCCACGGGAAGGTTTCGACCGCAACCTTTCGCGCGAATCTCGGCGCAACTCGGTGGAACCGAGTGCAACCGGGTGCGACCCCTTGCACCCGTCCCTGCAAAGGGTTACGCTCGAAGTCGCCTTCGCAACGGGACATCCGCAAGAGGCCCGACTCCCTCTTACAAGGAGGATGTCGGGGGTTCGACTCCCTCCGGGCGTACCACACTTTGCGCACGGCACCGCGGGATGCTCGGAAGCGCTCCCGCTGGAAGTGCGCCCCGCGTCAGCCGCCGGCTCGTTCGACGACGAGGTGCTGCACCTTCGCACGGCCGGCCTGAAGCTCGAACCCGAGCTTGCGCAGCTGGGCCCCCAGCGCGGTAGACGCCCCGGCACCGGCTATCAGGTTCCAGCGCAGGTGCAACGAGAAAACCGTGTCGATGCCACTGCCATCGTAGATCGGCTCGCCGAGGATGCTCCGCAGGGTCTGGGCCAGCTCCGCGACGCTGGTGCGCGGCAGTTCGATGTCGCCGGCCGTCGCGGCGGTTCGCCCCTGTTCCTCGCGGGGCGCGGGCAGCGGCGCGGCGTCCGGCAGGCGGCGGAGCAACTGGACCGGGATCTCACGTTCCTCCGTCCGCACGCGCAAACCGAGGCTCTGGACCACGAGATCGCGAGCGATGCGATGCGCCGATTCGAGCGTCCTGTCCGCGGCGCGCACGTCGAGATCCCATGCGCTCTCGTCCAGCACCTGCCCCGGATCGACGAGATGTTCGTAGTCCACGCCGAAGGCCCCCATCAGCAACTCTGCAGCCGTCACACCTCGCGCCCGCCACTCCGTCGGATTCTCTTCCACCACCTGGAACTTGCGCAGAGCGGGAGCGCGTCGGAGCACGGCGTATGCGGCGGCGCCCTCCAGACCCACGGGCGCAGCGTCGGCCTTCAGCATCGCCCGCAATTCGCCGGGATCGTGCGAGAACGCCGCCCCCATGCTCCAGTCGGGCTTCCCATCCTGTGCGCCCCGTTCCGTTTCGATGGGCGGGAACGCCACGCTCTCACCTCGCGCCAGCCGTCGCAGCGAGTCCGCGGTGACGTGTGAAGGATGGGTGATTCCCGCGATACGGCCTTTGCCGTCGATGACGACGGCGGTTGGCGCACTACGCACCCAGTAGTCGGACCAGGTGGATCCATCGCGATCGAACGCCACGGTGCCGGCCAGCCCGGTCTCGTCGCGGAAGGACCGCGCGCCGGCCTCGCCCTCGTTGGAAACGGTCAGCACGGCGATGTTGCTGTCCGAGCGCGGCTCGGCCAGGAGTTCGCCGACCTTCGGCGCCAGGGCGCGGCAGGGTCCGCACCAACCCGCGGCAAACTCGATCAGCACGACCTTGCCGCGATGGTCGGCGAGCTGCGGCGCTTCGACGGGGCCCTTCTCGGCCAGAGCGCTGTCCATCGTCCACGGCGGCGCGAGGTCGCCGACCTTCGGCGCGCGCTTCGTCCAGTATCGATCGGCAGCAGCATCGGACAGGACAGCTGTCGGTGCAGCGACTGCAGGAGGAAGGAACAGTGCGGCTCCAACCAGGAACATCCGCATCGATGAAAACTCCGGCGAAGAGAGAGTGAGTGGCGGGGGCGCGCTCCAGACGCGCCCCGCGGCGCCGAACTCCACGGCGACGCGCGCAGCCGACTCGGCGCCGCGTCCCCTCACGTCTTCGACGCGTACCGCGGGCCGCTCACTGGTGCTCGAACAGCATCACCAGGCCGAAGCGCGCGTAGACGTTGCCGAGCGCTGCATCCGCGGCGCCCTGCCCTATCACGAGCGTGTTCGCCGGGAGGATGCCGCACGTCACCTGCGCGGCGTTCGAGGCGGTGAGCCCCCCGACGACGCCGAAGTCGGCGGCGGCCACCTGCGCCGTGACGACCTGGTGGTACCACGCGATGCTGTTCGGCACGGAGAAGGCCATCGCGGCGTTTCCCGACGCGTTCGCGACGAACGGAACGACTGCTGCGTTCGCGAGCGCGATCTGGCCGACACACTCCGGATCGACACCGGGCACCCAGGGCGTGAGCGGGAACGTGCTCACCGGCATCGCATCGAGCGTGGCGAAGAACATGCCGATCCCGCTGGGCACCAGGTTCGTCACCGTCGCGCGGTACACGTCGCCCACCTGGGTCGGATCGACCGTCAACCTCGTGCGAAGCGCCGTGGACGAGAAGCAGCCCTGCTGGCCGTTCACCACCGGCGACACGAACGACGCACGATCGACGTAGTAGATGAAGGAGCCGTTGCCGTTGCTGTTGCCCGAGATGCGCAGCTCGACGACGAGGTTGCCGCCCGAATACACGAACGGCGTGCTCAGCGGCACCAAGATGGGAGCTCCGCCCGGCGACGACGCCACGCTCGGCAGCACGAACGGCGCCGGACCGAAGACGGTGACCGGCGGCACCGAGTAGTTCGTGTCGAACGCACCCGAGAAGGTGTCCGCCGTGCGGTTCGTGTAGCCCATGCGGACTTCGAGCTGCAGCGTGCAGCCCGTTGTCGCCTGCATGCCGTCCTGGCGGAATCCGACCGCGGTGATCGAGTGGCCGACGGGCACTGCCAGATCCCACCCTTCGAGTCCGATCATCATGCGGCTGATGCCGTAGGCGAACGGGGCCTGTGGTTCGCCGAACGCGCCGTTCGGCACGGTGGCATGGTCGCTCGGGAACACAGCGGTGGTCTGCGCGATGACCGAAGCCGCCAGGAAGAACGTGACGAGGAAGCGATGGGAATGCATGAGCCGGAACCGCGGACCGCGGCGGCCGAATTGCCAACCGCACGCAGATGCGTGACACTGCGCACGAGGTTGGAACGTCCTCTCGTCCGCGACATGGCGCCGCCGCGCGATTTTCTCGTGACCGATCGCAATCCGCCCCGCAGTCGCACCCGACGGCCCGCCTCCCCGGCCGATGACCCGCGAGCATTGCTCGCCAGCCATGTGCCGGAGCTGCGGTCGTTCGTCAGGGCACGAATGACGGCACGGTTGCGGCGCTTCGAGCAGAGCACCGACCTGGTGCAGAGTGTCTGCCGGGAAGTGCTGGAGGATCGCGGCTTCGAGTTCCGCAGCGCGCCGGAGTTCCGCGCCTGGCTGTGGGTGACCGCGCTCAACAAGCTGCGCGACCGTCTGCGCTACGCCGGCGCGGCGAAGCGCGACGCCGCGCGCGAAGACCGGGACTCCGACACGGGGGCGCCTCGCGACGTCGCCGGCTCGGATCGTTCACCGAGCGAGGCCGCGGCGGCGAAGGAGGAGGCAGCGCTGCTCGAGCGCGCGTTCGCGGAACTTCCGGCCGACCAGCGCCGGGTACTCGAGCTGTCGCACCTGCAGGGCCTGAGCCATGCGGCGATCGGTGAGCGCATCGGCCGCAGCGAACTCGCCGTGCGAAGCCTCGTCTATCGCGGGATGGCTCGCCTGTCGACGCTGCTGATCGGCGCGAGCCGCCCATGAGCGTCGAGTTCGTCGAAGCGACACTGGCGGACTGTCTCGGCGCCGCCGACGTCGCTGCGGCGATCGACGCCGCGTGCAAGCGCCACCCCGAGCACGCGGCCGGTCTGCGCGCCCGCTACGACGCCCTCGTCGCGACAGGCCTGCTCTCGGCGCGAGACGGCCCGCGCGCACCCGAACAGTTCGCCGGCTACCGATTGCGAGAAGTACTCGGCCACGGCGGCATGGGCGTCGTGTACGCCGCCGAGGCGCCGAACGGCGAAACGGTGGCTCTCAAGCTGATGCAGCCGGGACTGTCGTGGCTGCCGGGGCGGCGCGAACGCTTCGCGCGCGAAGCGGCAGTGCTCGCCCGCCTGCAGCACGACGGAATCGTGCGCATCGTCGACTTCGGCGAGCGCGACGGCGTGCCGTTCCTCGCGATGGAACGCGTCGAAGGTGCGTCGCTCGCCGACTGGCTGGATCAGGCGCGCGAGCACGAGGGCGACCCCACCGCGCTCACGGGCCGCGACCTGTGGCAGTTCGTCGGCGGACGTGGCGACAAGCCGCCGGCACTGTTCGCGGACACATGGACGGCGACCGCCGTTCGGATCGCGCACCGCGTCGCGGCAGCACTCGCGCATGCGCACGAACGCGGCGTGCTCCACCGCGACGTGAAGCCGTCGAACGTTCTCGTCGCACCGAACGGCCGCGTCGTGCTGATCGACTTCGGCCTCGCTCGCGATGCCGACGCGACGACGATCACCGGCTCCGGCGCGAACCTGGGCTCCTTGCCCTACATGCCGCCCGAGGTGCTCGGCGCAACCGGGGAAGCGGCGGCACCGACGCTCGACGTCTACTCAGCCGGCGTCCTGCTCCACGAACTGCTGGCGCTGCGCGCGCCGTTCGTCGGCGACAACAGCGAGGCCCTGCGTGCCGCGATCCTCGCCGCCGACCCGGCGCCGCTGCGCGACCGTCGACGCAACATCGGCAAGGACCTCGAGACCGTGTGCGCGACCGCGATGGCTCCCGAACCGGAGGCGCGCTACCGCGACGCGGCCTCGTTCGCAGCCGATCTCGACGCCCTCCAGTCGATGCGCGGCATCGCGGCACGACCGGCGCCGGCGTGGCGGCGCTGGCGACGCGCGGCTAGGCGCCGACCGCTGGCCGCCGCCGGAGTGTTCGCGCTGCTCCTGGCATTGCCGATCGGCGGCGCCGCAGCAGTGCACGCGTGGCGTCACGCCGACGAACTTGCGATCGGTACCGCACAAGTGCGCCTCGATCAGTACGAGGAGGAACTCACCGCCGGCTTCCTCGCGATGGAACACCGCCGACCCGGCGACGCACTCGCAGCGTTCACCCGCGCGGCGACTCTGGCAGACGGCGACACGCTCGCGCTGGCGGGTCGGATGATGCTGCACCTCGACGCCGGCGACGCCGCGGCGGTGATCGGGCTCGCGAACGACGACCTGCTGCAGGCGCCGGGCCTCGGCGAACTCGTGGCGCGGGCCCACGAGAAGCGCGGCGACACGGCGCGAGCGGACGAGTTGCGGCGCGGACTGGCACCGGCCACCGAACCAGTCGACCTGTTCCTGCTCGGCCGAGCGATGCTGCAGCGCAACGAGCGGGTGCGCGACGCCGCAGAGTTCGTCGCCGCACACGAACTCGTGGAGCGCGCGATCGCCGGATCACCGCGGCCTCGGCTGCTCTTCTACTGCGAGTGCGTGCACGCGGCGTGGCACGCCGGCGACACCAGGGCGGTCGCCCGCGCGAACGAGGCACTGGCACGGCACTGGCCGAAGTCGCTGCGCGCGGCGTTCTGGATCGCGTTCGGCCGAGAACGCCTCGATCCCGACGGTGCTGCCGCCGCGTATCGGGCGATCCTCGCGCGCGCGCCCGGGTTCACGCCGGCGCGGCGCAACCTGGCGATCCTGCTGCAACCCCGCGACCCTGCAGCGGCGCTGGCCGCCGCGGAGAGCCTGATCGCCCTGTCGCCGGACAACGTAGACGGGTGGTTCGAGTCGGGCATGGCGCTCGAGAAGCTCGGCGAAGCGGCGCGCGCGGAGGTCGCCTACCGGCAAGTGATCGAACTCGATCGCGACAACGGGCCGGCGCTCGGCAACCTCGGTCGCCTGCTGAAACGGAAAGGCGAGCTGACGGTCGCCGAGGATCTCATGCGTCGCGCGGTCGCTCTCGAGCCGCGGCGCCCCGTGCTCCACCTCAACCTCGCCAACCTGCTCCTCGAGCGCGGCGACTTCGCTGGCGCGGTCGCGAGTTCTCGCGCAGCGATCGCGGCGGATAGCACGTTCGTGCCTGGACGCCGACAGCTCGTGCGCGCGCTGATGGGAGAACGCGATCGCGACGGCGCGCGCGCCGCGATGCAGGACGCGATCGACCTCGACCCGAAAGGCGCCGAGACGCACTCACTGGCCCTGCAGCTGTTCGACGATCTCGGCGACGCCGCGGCGAAGGCGCGGGAAGAGGCCAGGTTCGCCGCTGCAGGGAAGTGACCTTCGCGAACGACGGTCACGACGTCGGCGCACGCTTGACCAGCGCCGCACGATCGCCGAGCCTCGGCCGACCGGAGGAACGAGTCATGGGGAACGGAGAACGAAGCCCGCGCCAGCTGATCCTGTGCTGTGACGGCACGAACAACACGCTCACGGGCGGGGCCAAGGACACCAACGTCCTGCGCCTGTTCGAGCGGCTGC
>JAEUHQ010000194.1 GCA_016794565.1 Planctomycetota bacterium
CACGCGGGCAGGCTACTCGCGGGTCCCGAGCTTCGCCTCTTCGCGCCGTTGTCGCCTCGCCCAAGGCCAGCCCGTTCGCCCGGTGCTCGACCAGGGACCGAGCGCCTTGACGCCCCCCGGAACCCTACGTATGGTCCCCGCCCCTCGCGGCCGGGTGTTCGTCGTTCGGGCGCTGGCGCGGGGGCATCGAGCCGGGCCGACCGGCTTCCGGAGGCGGGATGGTCTCGCCGCCGGTCCTCCACCGCTGGTGTACCGGGGCTGCTCGAGCCCCATCCCTCGCAGCCGACTTCCCTGACGAAGCCGACCTTCCTGAACCCAATGTCGAAGCCGACGAAACCCGAGCTGGCCAAGTACAAGACGATCCTCGAGAAGCAGCTCGCCTCGCTGCGGGGCGATGTCGGTTCGATGCGCGACGAGGCGCTGCGCGCCTCGGACCAGGACGCGTCGGTCGACCACCTCGCCGACCAGGGCACCGACAACTACGACCAGGGCTTCATGCTGGGCCTGATCGAGAACGAGGAGGAGACGATCAAGCTGATCGAAGAAGCCCTCGATCGCATCGGCGGCGGCGGGGAGTGGGAGTTCGGCACCTGCCCGCTGTGCGTCGAAGAAGGGGAACTCGCGAAGAAGGCGAAGGACCCGAAGAAGGCCGCCAAGGCGAAGCCAGTCGAGATCTGGATCCCGAAGGCGCGCCTCGAGTACCTGCCGTGGGCGCGCTACTGCGTGCGCCACCAGGAAGTCGAGGAACGCAACCGCGAGAGCGCGTAGTCCCGTGGACGCGCCGTCCCGGCCCGGCGTCGACGCCGTCGCGGGCAACGCGGCGCCGGCGGAACGTTCCGCCAGGGATGTCGGGTTCCGCGGCAAGCCGTGGTTCTGGTGGTCGTGGCCGGTGCTCGTCGCGGCGGACCTCTGGAGCAAGGCCGCGGTGTTCACGTTCCTCGCGGAACGGTCGCCGCCCACGCTGCCGGAGGCGCACCGGCCCGCCTACGTCGTGTTCGACGGCATCGTGTCGCTGCGCCTCGTGAGCTGGGGCAATCCCGGCACGATCTGGGGGCTCCTGCCCGACGCGACGACCGCGCTGACCGTGATCCGCTGCGTCGCGGTGGTGGGGCTGTTCTGGTTCCTCCGCAACGCGTCCCGGCAGGCGAAGCTGCAGCACCTGGTGCTCGGCCTGATCCTCGCCGGCGCCGTCGGCAACCTGTACGACAACTTCACGCGCGCCGACCGCACGGTGCGCGACTTCCTGCGGTTCACCGGCACGTGGCCGGTCGAGTGGGGCTTCCCCGCGTTCAACGTCGCGGACTCCTGCATCACGGTCGGCGCCATCGGGCTGTTCCTGCTGTTGTGGCGCGAAGATCGCGCGGCATCGCGGAAGCGGGTATCCTGACGGGCTCGCCGGCGCGTCGCCGGGTGCCATCGCCGTGCTGCAAACGACCCTCGGAAGCCTGCGGCTCCAGAATCCGATCCTCTCCGCGTCGGGCACGTTCGGCTCCGGGTGGGAGGGCCGACAGTTCTCCGATCTGGGTCGCACCGGCGGACTCGTCAGCAAGACGGTGACCGTGCTGCCGCGCCACGGCAACCCGCCGCCGCGCATCCAGGAGACGCCGGCGGGGATGCTGAATTCGATCGGCCTCGAGAACAAGGGCGCCGATTGGTTCCTGGCCGACACCCTGCCGAAGATGAAGCAGCTGGCGGCCGGCGGCGCCGGGCCCCGCATCGTGATCAACATCGGCGGCGAGTCGATCGACGAGTTCGTGCAGCTCGCCGAACGCTTCTCTGCGGCCGGGGTCGACGCCCTCGAGGTGAACCTGTCCTGCCCGAACGTGCAGGAAGGCCGCCTCTTGTTCTCGACCGAGCCGCGGCTCACGGAGCAGGCGGTGCGCGCCGTGAAGCGCGTTGCCACGGTTCCCGTGTTCGCCAAACTGTCCCCCAACGTCACCGACGTCACCGTGATCGCGAAGGCCGCCGAACAAGGCGGTGCCGACGGCATCACCGCGATCAACACGCTGATCGGCATGGCGATCGACTGGCGCAAGCGGCGGCCGATCCTCGGGCGCGGGATCGGCGGGCTGTCGGGGCCGGCCATCAAGCCGGTCGCGCTCCGTATGGTCCACGACATCGCCCGCACGGTGCGGATCCCCGTCATCGGGGTCGGCGGCGTCCGGTCTGCCGACGACGTACTCGAGTTCGTCTGCGCCGGTGCGCGCGCCGTGCAGGTCGGCACCGCGATGTTCACCGACCCGACCCTGATGGTGCGCATCGTCGACGACCTGCGCGAACGGCTCGCCGCCGCCGGCACGACCATCGACGAGCTCTGCGGCTCCGTGCATCGCCCGGTGCCGCCGGCGCCGGGTGCCTGCCAGCCCGACCAGGGCCGCGGAGCGTGCGTATGAGACTGTCGGCGCTGACCGCGGACATGGTGCAGAAGGCGATCGCGATCTACCAGGATCTCGCCTACGGCCCGCGCGCGCGGCGCCCGCTCGACCTGCCAGCCGCCGGCGCCGCCGACGCGCTGCTCGGGATGTTCCACAAGGAGCACGTCGAGACGATTCCCGGGCACCCGTTCCATCGCTACAGCCTGCGCCTCGGCAACCGCAACTACCCGTTCATGAAGCTGCTCGTGCAGGAGCACCTGATCGGCGGCGAGTTCTTCTTCGCCGTCGACACGCACGACCAGATGGACATCAAGCCGGACTACCCTGACTACGAGCAGTGGATGGCCGTGCGGCGGTTCAACCGCGACCTGAAGCGCCAGATCGAGTCGGGCTTCCAGGCGGCCGGTCTCGACACCTGCGCAGTGCTGCGCGACCTCGTGATCGCGAAGTGCGGCAACGCCGGAACGCCGTGCCGCGGTCTCGTGCTGATCGTCGACGACGAGGAGGATCTCGCCGCGGCGGTCGAGGCGCTGCTGAAGCGCGCGGGCTTCCGCACCTACAAGGTCCACGACGGCAAGGCGGGAGTCGAGGCTGCGCTCGAACTGCGCCCCGATCTCGTGCTGCTCGACTACGAGATGCCGGAGCTCGACGGCATGCAGGTGATCGAGCGCCTGCGCGCCGATCCCGCGACCGCCGACGTGCCGGTGCTGCTCAGCAGCGCTGCGCGCGTGTCGATGACGGACATCAAGCGTGCGAGCGGCTTCCTCGCGAAGCCGTTCTCCGAAGCGCTGCTGTTCGAGATGATCGAACGCGTGCTGAGGACCAAGGAGGCGCCGAAGTGAACGACGCTCCGATGCGCGACGGCCGCCGCTGCGCGGCGTGGCTCTCCGCGCTTCTGCTCTGCGCGATGCTGGCCGCCACGGGCCTGCCGCGCGGCGACGCGAACACGCTCACGGTGCCGCCGATCGCGCTCGGCGAGGACCTGCGTGGTCCGCACACGCGCCACGGCGCCGTGGCGCCGGATGCCGCGGTGCTGACGAAGGGTTCCGTGGTCGCTGCAGCGACCACGATGCTGCCGCGCGCAGTGCCGCGCGCCCGGACGATCCAGGCCGGCGGGCTGCCGCCGCCGCGCGCGCCGACGGCCTGAGCGCCGTCGTCCGCTGCGTCCGTTCCCTTCCGTTTCCCGCGACCGGCGTCGACGCCGGTTGCCCCGGTGCCTTTCCCGGCGCCGTACTCCGCATTCCTCCGACTCCCATGAAACTCGACATCGGTTCGCTTCCGGCGCGGATCGGAAAGGCCCTCCAGGGCCTCTTCGGTTCCGCCAACCAACGCGCGCTCGGCGCGTACCAGCCCGTCGTCAAGGCGACGAACGCGCTCGCCGACTGGGCCAAGGGCCTCACGCACGACCAGGTGAAGGCCGTCGTCGCCGACCTGAAGAAGCAGGTGCAGGGCGGTGAGAAGACCCTCGACGACGTGATGCCGCAGATGTTCGCGCTGACGCGCGAAGCGGCGACGCGAACGCTCGGCATCCGGCACTTCGACGTGCAACTCATCGGCGGCGCCGTGCTGCACGGTGGCAAGATCGCCGAGATGTCCACCGGCGAGGGCAAGACGCTCGTCGCCACGCTGCCCGCCGCGCTGAACGCGATCAGCGGCAAGGGCGTGTACGTCGTCACGGTCAACGACTACCTCGCGAAGCGCGACCGCGACTGGATGGCGCCCGTCTACGAGTACCTCGGACTCACCGTCGGTGCGATCCAGTCGCAGATGCCGCCGCAGGTTCGCCAGACCGAGTACGCCTGCGACATCACGTACGGCACGAACAACGAGTTCGGCTTCGACTACCTGCGCGACAACATGAAGTGGCGCGCCGAGGAGCAGGTGCAGAAGCGCCTCCACTTCGCGATCGTCGACGAGGTCGACTCGATCCTGATCGACGAGGCGCGAACGCCGCTCATCATCTCGGGCGAGGGCGAAGGCACGACCGAGCGCTACGTCATGGCCGACCGTGTCGCGCGGCAGCTCAAGGTCGACGAGCACTTCGAGGTGAAGCTGAAGGAGCACCAGTGCCTGCTCAACGAAGCGGGCATCGAGCGCGCCGAGAAGCTCGTCGGTGTCGACAGCTTCTACAGCAATCCCGCGTACATGGAGTGGCCGCACCTGCTCGAGACGGCGCTGCGCGCGCACCACGTCTACGAGAAGGACAAGCACTACGTCGTCGCGCAGAAGAACGGACCGAACGGCGAGAAGGGCGAGCCCGAGGTCGTCATCGTCGACGAGTTCACCGGTCGTCTGATGCCGGGGCGCCGCTGGAGCGACGGTCTCCATCAGGCCGTCGAGGCGAAGGAGGGTCTGCCGCCGCGCGAGGAGAACCGCACGCTCGCGACCATCACGCTGCAGAACTACTTCCGCATGTTCAAGAAGCTCGCGGGCATGACCGGCACGGCGATGACCGAGGCCGCGGAGTTCTCGCGCATCTACAACCTCGATGTCGTCTCGATCCCGACCAATCGGCCGATGCAGCGCATCGACCACAACGACCAGGTCTACCTGGACGGTGCGTCGAAGCTCGAGGCGATCGTCGAGGAGATCAAGATCGCGCACGAGAAGGGCCGGCCCGTGCTGCTGGGTACGACGTCGATCGCGAAGTCGGAGGCGATCTCCGAGCGCCTGCACCTCGCGGGCATCCCGCACAACGTGCTGAACGCGAAGCAGCACGAACGCGAAGCGGAGATCGTGATGCAGGCCGGTCGCAAGGGCGCCGTGACCGTCGCGACGAACATGGCCGGCCGCGGCACGGACATCGTGCTCGGCGGCAAGCCGGACGCGCTGTGGCGCACGGAGATCGCGCAGAAGGGACTCGCCGAGGACGGCGCGGAGGCCAAGACGCTTCTCGACACGCTGAAGACGCGCAGCAAGCAGGAGCACGACGAGATCCTGCAGATCGGCGGGCTCTTCGTAATCGGCACCGAGCGCCACGAAGCGCGCCGCATCGACAACCAGCTGCGCGGCCGTTGCGCGCGTCAGGGCGATCCCGGCGAGACGAAGTTCTTCCTCAGCTTCGACGACGACCTGATGCGCATCTTCGCGCGCGACTGGGTCAAGACGATGATGGAGAAGATGGGGCTGAAGTCCGGCGAGGTCATCGACAGCCCGATGGTCACGCGCGGTCTCGCCAAGGCGCAGAAGAAGGTCGAGGCGCGCAACTTCGACATCAGGAAGCACCTCATCGAGTACGACGAGGTGATGGACAAGCAGCGCAAGTTCGTCTACGGCCAGCGCCAGGAGGCGCTGGAGTGGAAGGGCCTGCGCGACAAGGTGCTCGGCATGTTCGAGGAGGTCCTCGAGCCCGTGGTCGAGCGCTGCGCCGGCGACAAGGACAAGCCGGTCGACTTCCCCGAGCTGCGGAAGTGGCTGCTGCACCGCTGCGACGAGGACCTCGACCTGAACGGCCTCGAGTCCGTCGAGCGCGAGCGTCTGTTCGACTGGATCATGGAGCGCATCGAGAAGCTGCACGACGAGCGGGCGAAGCTCTACGGCGAGCACTGGGACGCGATGCAGCGCCTCTGGGTCATCGAGACCATCGACGCGAAGTGGAAGGACCACCTCTACGCGATGGAGGTGCTGAAGACGGGCGTCGGCCTCCGCGGCTACGCGCAGATCGATCCGAAGAACGAGTACAAGAAGGAAGGCTTCGAGAAGTTCCAGCAGTTGAAGACGGAGATCGCGGAGCACGTCACGGCGGTCGCGTACAAGAAGGAGGCGACCGACACGTTCCGCGACATGCTGACGGGCAAGCTGCGCCCGGCGCAGCAGCAGCCGGCGCCGCCGCCGATGCCGCGTACGCCGCAGGAACTGCAGGCGCTGTTCGAGCAGCTCGTCGCTGCCGGCAAGGTGCCGCAGGAAGTCCTCGACCGAATGGCGCGCGGCGAACGCTTCCTGCTCCGCGCGACGCCGCAGGGCCTCGTGCTCGCGCCGGCTCCGGCCGACGGGCAGCCGCCATCGGCCGATGCACCGCAGGGTCGTGACGGCGGCGCGCCGCCGGCGCCGCCCCAGGAACCGCCGTCGCCTCCGGCCGCGCCGCCGACTCCGCCACCCGCGCCGCGGCGCCTCGCTCCCGCGTTCCCGCCGCTGCCGTCCCAGGCGCGGCCGGCGGCGGCCAAGCCGCCGGTGCAGCCCGCCGGTGCGCCGAAGCCGGGGCGCAACGACCTGTGCCCGTGCGGTTCGGGCATCAAGTACAAGAAGTGCTGCGCGCCGGCGTTCGACTGATGCCGGCCGCCTCCGCGCCAGGGCCGATCGTTCCACCCGCGGCCGCGTCGTCCGCGACGGGGCTGCCCCGGGCGCGGAGCCGGGTGCGCGGGTGGCTCACGATGGGGCTCTACCAGCCGATCTTCCTGGTGGCGTTCCTGGTGTACAGCCCGCTGCTCCTGTGGCGTTCGCTGGATCGCCGGCACCGTTCGAGTCTGAAGGAACGCATGGGGTTCCTGCCGAAGAGCCCGGCGGGCGACGACGTGGTGTGGATCCACGGCGTGTCGGTGGGCGAGGTGAAGGCCGCGAGCAACTTCATCGCGCAACTGCGCAAGCAGCGGCCCGACCTCCGCATCGTCGTCTCGACGACGACGCCGAACGGCCACCTCGTCGCGCGCCAGGAGTACAAGGACCTGCCGGTCGTCTTCTACCCGCTCGACTTCGCCAACTTCCCCGCGCGCGCGATTGCGCGCATCCGGCCGCGTTGCGTGCTCCTCATGGAGCTCGAGATCTGGCCGAACTTCCTGCAGGCGGCGCACCATCGGGGCATCCCCGTCGCCGTGATCAACGGGCGCATCAGCGAACGCACGTTCCGCGGCTACCGGCTCGCGCGCGGCCTGCTGCCGCAGCTCGATCTCATCAGCACCTACTGCGTGCAGGACCGGGCCTACCAGAAGCGGCTGCTCGATCTCGGCGTCGACTCTGCGCGAGTGCACGTCACCGGGAACATGAAGTACGACAGTGTCGTGATGGGGGACCACACGAGTGCGCGTGCGACGCTGCGCCCGTGGCTGTCGCCGAAGGACGAACTCGTGCTCGTCGCGGGTTCGACGCACGACGACGAAGAAGCGGTGGTCGTGCGCGCGGTCGACGAGGTCCTCGCCCGTCGCGGCCTCGCAGTGCGCACCGTGCTCGTGCCGCGGCACCCCGAACGGGCGGCGTCGGTCTGCGCAGCCCTGGAGGCGCTCGGCCGGCCGACGGTGCGATGGAGCACGGTCGGCTCCACACTGCCGGCGCTCGATCCGCGCACGGTCGTCGTCGTCGACACGATCGGCCAGCTCCAGCGGTTCTATTCCGCGTGCGACGTCGCGTTCGTCGGCGGCAGCCTGGTCCCGCACGGCGGCCAGAACATGCTCGAGCCCGCGGCGCAAGGGCGCGCCGTGATCTTCGGTCCGCACACGACGAACTTCCGTCGCGACGTCGAACTGCTGCGCGAGGCCGACGCCGTGCTGCAGGTCCCTTCGCGCGAAGCGTTCCCCGACGAACTCGGCCGCCTGCTCGCCGACGCCGGTCTCCGCGCGGCACTCGGCGAACGCGCGCGCGAGGTCATCACGAAGAACCAGGGCGCGACGGCGCGCACGTTCGACCTCGTCGCCGGGCTGCTGCCGGCGCCAGCCGTGCGTCCGCAAGGTTGACCGCTGCCGCGCGGTTCCCTACGGTCGGGCCGATGAAGTGCCCGTGCACGAGCGGCAAGGACTTCGCGTCCTGCTGCGAACCGATCCTCACGAAGAAGCAGACCGCGACCACCGCCGAGCAGCTGATGCGGTCGCGCTACACCGCCTACGCGACGGGCAACGTCGACTGGATCGTCGAGAGCCAGTCGCCCGACGGCCGCCAGTTCGTCGATCGCAACGCGACCGAGCAGTGGAGCAAGCGCGCCGTGTGGCATCGCATGGAAGTGCTCGAGGTCACGAACGGTGGTGCGAAGGACACCGAGGGCTTCGTCGACTTCAAGGCCTACTACACGATCGCGGGCGAGGACATCACGCACCACGAGATCGCGAGCTTCCGCAAGGAGGACGGCGTGTGGTACTTCGTCGACGGCATCGAGGTGAAGCCGCGTCCGTTCAAGCGCCTCGAGAAGAAGGTCGGGCCGAACGAGCCGTGCCCCTGCGGCAGCGGCAAGAAGCACAAGAAGTGCTGCGGCAAGCTCGGCGGCGTCACCGGCTGACGCGGCGTCGCCGGAGGCCGATGGCCGCCGCGGTCGGGCGGTTTGCGGCATACTCGCCGCCATGTCCCTCGCGCTCCCGTTCGTCATCGCCGTCGTCGTCGCAGTGCCGGGAGTGCTGATCGCGCAGCAGGTCACGGTCACCGCATCGATGCCCGTTCCGGCAGTCGCGTCGACGACGATCGCCGGCACCGTCGACACGCAGGGCGGCAGCGTCGTGCCGGGCACGGTCGCGTCGTCGCAGAGCGTTGGCCAGGAGAATGCATCGGCGCGCATCACCGCGAACGTGACGCAGCTCGCGATCGGTTGCACCGCGTCGATCGAACACCGCCTCGACGTCGCCACCGCGGCGGTCCCCGCGAGCTCGGCGTCGGCGACCGCTGACGTGCTGCTCCAGTTCGCGGCGACGACGAACGAATCCGTCGTGCTGCAGATCTCGTCCACGTTGGCTGCGACGGGCGGCGCGCCGGCGCCGACGCTGCAGGTCGACGTCGACGACGACGGTTCGATCGACTGGCAGTCGGGGCCGGCGACACCGTCGTTCGCGGTTCCGCGGGTGCTCGGCCCGACACCGACGTTCGTCCGTGTGCGCACGGCGTCGTCGCTCGCGATCAGTGGTTCGGTCGTGAGCAGCGTCACCGTCGCGGTCGCACCCGAACATCCGACGCAGATCGACGTCGTGCTGTTCGGCTGCAGCGTGCCGTACCACCTCTACTCGTTCCGCACGTTCGGCGGCGGCGTCGAGTTCGGTACGTTCGGCCTGCCGCCGACGGGACCGGTGCTGCTCGTCTTCGGGCTCGGTGTCTTCCCGTTCGTGCTGCCGTCGGCGGCGCCGTCTCCGTGCGTCGTGCTGCCGACACTCGACATCGTGGCGCTGATCCCGAGCCCGCTCGGCTACTCGCTGCCGCTGCCGCCGGCGGTGCGCCCGGTGACGTTCTGGGCGCAGGCCGTGCCGCTCACGCCGGCAGGGTTCGAGGCGACCGGCGCCTATCGCATCCAGGCGAACTGACCGGTGACTTCTCCCGGGGGCCGGCTGTCCCGCGCGTCCCCGAGGAGGAACTCGTGTGCCATTGCCTGTCTCCGAGTCCGGCGCGGCCGACGACGTCTGCCGGCGGCCTCACGGGGAGTCGTGGCGCCTTTCTGCAACGGCTTCGGTGCGCGGCCCGTTGTGACCCCATCCGCCTCGCATCGGCGTCACGACTTGACGGTGCTCCGTCACAATGTGATCGTCCGGGCGAGTCTGCGGCCCGCCCAACCCCCCGACCCCAGGACGCACCGATGGCGCTCATTCCTTCGCGTGAGCAGTGGATGAAGGACACCTACTCGCTGACCAACCCGCGCAGCGAGTTCTTGCAGGCAGTCGACGCGGCGATCCTGAAGTACGACACCGACAAGTCGGACGCGGCGAAAGCGGCGATCAAGACCGCGTTCGATCGGTGGCGCTTCGAGCAGAGCCGGCAGGGCAAGGACTGGAAGAAGAGCGTGCGCAACGACAAGGGCGCGTGCACGAACCTCCACCGCGCGCTGAACGACCTCGACAAGCGCAAGCTCACGAAGGAGGAGATCGAGGCGATGGAATTCGTCGCCCGCGCGCAGGCGATGGCGCTGCAGAAGCAGTTCGAAGGGAAGAAGCTGCAGTTCAAGTCGACGACGCTTGTCGGCATGGCGCAGGGCGTCGGCAGCAAGTGGGAGCGCTTCAAGACCGGCGCGAAGTCGCTGAAGGAAGCGCACGGCACCGGCAAGGACCTCGTGTCCGGCGTGAAGGACATCAAGTCGGGCGTCGACGCGTTCAAGGCGACGGGCAAGGCGGGCGCGATCGCGACGGCGAAGACCGGCATGGGCGATCAGTTCGCCGGCATCCGCGCCCAGATCGTCGAGTTCTGCAAGAAGCTCTGCCCGGACATCGATCCGACGAAGATCTTCTCGGCCCTCGGCCTCGGCACCGTCGAGAAGTTCGCGACGGACCTCGCGCCGTTCGTCGGTGCGATCTCCTCCGGCGGCAAGGCGGTCGTCGGCTGGGCTGGCGTCGCGAAGACCGCGTGGGACAAGCACTCGATCGAGGGCCGGCGCCACGCGATCGCCGCGGGCGACCCGATGGCGGCGTTCGACGCGCTCCTCGTGCTGCTGCAGCGCGAGATCGCGAGCAAGAGCGCGAAGGCCGGTGTGCAGACCGCCGCGTTCACGGGCAAGGCGCTCGGTGTCTTCGCCGACGGCGGCGCGGTCACGGGCCCGGTGATCGGACTGCTCGAGACGCTGGCCGACATCTTCCAGACGATCGTCGAGTACGTGCGCGACTACCGCGAGTGCGACGCCGCGAACAAGGCGCTGCTGGTCGGCGCGCTGAACCTCGACCTGTTCGAGACGAGCCCGGTGCTCGGCTGCTATTTCCTCTGCGTGCAGGACCACAGCACGATCATCAACTTCGCCGTCGCCGACTACGGCACGACCGACTTCGTCTTCGACGTCGAAGCGCTCGTGAAGAAGGTCGAGCCGGTGCTCGAACGCGCGCGTGCCTACATCGGCGACTCGCGCCTCGAGATCCCCGGCATGGAGAACGCAAAGGGCATCGCCGAGAAGAAGGGCACGCTCGACAAGATCAAGGAGGCGCTGCTCGAGAAGCTCGAGAGCGCGTTCTTGAACAAGGACAAGGGACCCGTCGTCGACAAGGCGCGCATCCAGGGCTACGGCCACCAGCCCGGCGGCGGCTTCGGCACGAAGGCGTGAGGCGGAACCGCTACTCGTAGCGACCGCGCCCCGCGAGCCTCGTCTCGCCGTTCCGCAGCTCGAGCACGCGCGGCTCCTCTCCGGCGCTCGCGGCGATGCGCTGGGCGAACGCCTGGTCGTGCGTCGTCAGCACGATCTGGGTGTGCCGTGACGCCGCGACGACCAGATCGGCGAGAACGGGCAGCACGTCGGGGTGCAGGCTGGTCTCCGGCTCGTTGAACACCACGAGCTCCGGCGGCCGAGGGCTCGACAGGGCCGCGAGGAGGCACAGGAGACGGAGCTGGCCGTCGGACATCTCGGCGGCGCGCAGGGGGCGCTGGATCTTCGGCAGGGCGAGCAGCACCTCGAACGACGCACTGGCATCGTTGGCGACGAGCAGTCGTGCCCCTGGTAGTGCGCGGTCCAACCACTCGTCGAGGGAAGATCCTCCGACCCCGAGCCCGTGTTCGCGGATCGACTGCAGAGCCGCGGCGAGATCGACACCGTCGTGCGCGAGTATCGGCGTGAACACGCCGATCTGCGGTCGGCGCAGCGGCGATGCTTCGTCGGTGCGGAACTGGTGGTAGAAGCGCCAGCCGTGCAGTCGTTCGCGCAGCGACGCGAGTTCGGGGAAACGATCCGGATCGTGGATCTGGCCGAGGGCGGCTTCGCCCGAGAGCAGGTCGTGGGGGAAATCGACGAACCGCCCCTCTCGATCGCGCACCTTCGTACGGACGTTGTGGCGCTCGACGAACACGACGTTGCGGCCGTCGACGCATGCCGTCAGTCGTTCGGAGTGCACGTGCGGGTCGAGGCCGAACGCCGTCGACCGACCGACCGGGGGCAGCCCGATCGCAATCTCGTAGCTCCACGCGTCGACGGTGCACGAGAGGCGCAGTTCGGTGCAGGGCACCGGGCTCTCGTTCGCGGAGAGCGCGGATCGCAACCCGCCTTCGTCCGCCAACGCGCGCGACAGACGGCCGGCCGCGGCCTCGCTGAACAACTTCAGGCCGCGGTACAGGTTGCTCTTGCCCGAGCCGTTCGCGCCGACGAACACCGTGACTCTTCCGATCTCGAGCGGCAGGTTGCGGACCGAGCGGTAGCCAGCGACGCAGATGCGGGTCAGCATGCACCGAGTATGCCGCGCGTCCGAAACGAACGCCTTCAGCCGGCGCGCGCCGAACGCCGGACGAGCAGCGCGCTCGCGAGCACGGACGCGCCGGCGAACGCGAACGCGAGCTCGTAGCCGTGCATCGCGCCGCCGCCGAGTTCGACGAGGGTGCCGCAGCAGACCGGGCCGAGCAGGAAGCCGAGCGAACCCGCCGCGTGGAACGACGCGATCGCAGTGCTGCGTCCGATTCCCTCGGCTCGTTCGAGCAGCCAGAGCATCGATGGCACGAACATGACGGCCGAACACACGCCGAGCCACGGCATCAGCGCCCACGTCCACGGCAGCGGCGCGAACGGCACGAGCGCGACGCCGACCCCGTACGCGACGCTGCCGGCGAGCACCATGCGACGCGCGGTCCACTTCGGCGCGAGGAGGCCGGCGGGCCACGACAGGATCGCGAACGGGAACAGGAACGCGCCGAGCAGCATGCCGATGCGGGGGCGGTCGACGCGGAAGACCCCCGCGAGCATCAGCGGGAATCCCGTCGTGAAGAAGCCGACCGTGAAC
This sequence comes from Planctomycetota bacterium, assembly GCA_016794565.1. Classification (GTDB taxonomy): domain Bacteria; phylum Planctomycetota; class UBA1135; order UBA1135; family UBA2386; genus JAEUHQ01. The sequence continues at coordinate 12,953 of JAEUHQ010000194.1, forward strand.
CGCTCGACCGCCGCGACGAGCAGCGGGGTGCGCAGTTCGGGGCGATGGCGCACCGCGGCGAGCAGTTCGCGGGCGCTGGCGCGGCGGGTCGGCGGCGCGTCCGGCGGCAACGCGAACACCGCGAGGCCCAGTGCGGCGACGAGCAGCAGCGAAGCCGCGTGCAGCGTCAGCAGCGGATCGTCGCGGCCGATGCGTCCGCCGATCGCCGCGCCGGCGGCGACGCCGAGCGTGAGCCCGGCGCCGAGCGGCCCGAGGGCGCGGCCGCGCGCGGACCCCGCGGCGTCGGCGACGAGGCTCATGACCATCGTCAGCGCGACGATGTGCGCGGCGCCCTCGAACACGCGCAGCAGCAAGAACGTCGCGTAGTCGTGCGGATGCGCGAGAGCCTGCATCAGCAGCGCGTCGGCGCCGAGTGCGAAGAGCGCGAGGCGGCGGCGCCCGCCGCGCGCGTCCACCCACGACCCGGCGAGCGGCGCAGCGAGCAGCGCGCCGATCATGTTCGCGGTCATGAACAGCGACGCGAGGCCGTCGCCGACGCCGAAGCGTTCGCGCACCAGTGCGCGCAGCACGGGGACGGGCAGCGTCTCCGGCATCATCAGCACGAACGTGACGAACGCGACCGCGGCGATGCGGCCCTTCGTCAGCGCGTCCGTCATGGGCGCTGCGCGGGAACGAGGGACCAGACGCCGTTCGTCTCCGCGGCGCGCTGTTCGTCGCGAAGCTTGTGCAGACCGGCGAGCAGCGAGCGCGCGGCGAACGGCCAGAGCCGCTTGTCGGCGTCCCAGTAGACCTTCGGCAGCAGGTCCTCCGCGGTCCCGGGCCCCTTCTCGAGCGCCTGCACGAGCGTCGTCTCGCGCTGGCGGCGGTGGCGGAGGTACTGCTTCACGAGGCGATGGCCGTCGCGCATCGCGGGTCCGTGGGCGGGGTACAGCGTGGTCATCGGACCGGTGAGCAGGCGCTCGAGGCTCTGCAGGTACGTCGCGAGATGGCCTTCGGGCGGGTCGACGATGATCGTGCTGACCGTCGACAGCATGTCGCCGACGAGCACGGTGCCGTAGCGCGACTCGCGGAAACACAGGTGCCCGCGGTCGTGGCCGGGTGTGTGCAGGGCCAGCATCTCCCAGCCGTCGCGGCCGTCCGGCGAGCGGCCGAGCGGCACCCGCATGCCTTCGTCGAGCGCCGCACCCGGCCGGAAGCCGGGCACGAGACGGCTCATCGTGAGCGGATGTCCGCGCACCGGCAGATCGAGGGCCTGGCTCAGTGCGTTGACGCCCGCGGTGTGGTCGCGGTGGTGGTGGGTGACGAGAATGCCCTCGACCTTGGCGCCGCTCGCGGTGAGTTCGCGCAGGAGATCGACGAGGCGGCGTTGTTCGTCCGGGTAGGGCGATCCGGGGTCCACGACCCAGAGCCGGTCGGTGCCGACGACGTAGCAGTTCGTCGTCGTCGCGGGTGGCAGCGTCTCGGTCCGCAGCGGCGCCATCACGACACCGGGCGAGAACCGCACCTGGTGAAGGCGGCCTTCGTGGTAGCCCTCGGCAGTCGCCGCCATGCCGCGGGCGAACGCTTCGAAGTCGTTCGTGCGCGCGAGGTGCTCGAGCAGGATCACGACGGGGGGTACGAGCAGCAGGTCGCCGTTGCGCCACGACGCGAGCGCCTGCGCCGGCAGCCAGAATCGGCCCTGCACGAGTTCGCCGCTCCACACGTCGGGGCGCTGGCCCGCGGTCCCGGCCGTGCACTCCTCGACCGGCACGTGGAAGAACACGGTGTCGTAGCGCACCGGTGCGAACGGCGGGGTCTCGATGCGGCACAGGGTGCGCATCGGCGGCGGCGGCGCGACGCCCGCGATCAGCGAGTTCCACGGCGACGGCGGCTTTCGATCCGCCTCGGCGCGTTCGCTCGCGAGCAGCCCTTCGCGCGCCTGCCGCAGTGCGTCGCCGCCCGTGCGGGTCGCGGGCAGGCGATGGCGCAGCAGCCCGGTCTCCTCGAAGAGTTCGCGATGCGCGCAGTGCTGCATCACCGCGGCTTCGTCGCCGGCACCGTCCTCGGGGCCGACGGTGCCGCCCGGCAGCGCCCAGTAGCCGCCGAAGAACCGCAGTTCGGGCGCGCGTTCGCACAGGAACACCGCGCGGTCCGCGCCCTCGCCTTTGGTGATCAGGAGGGCTGCGGCGGTGCGTCGGCTCATCGGGGAGCCGAGGAGCCTAACGAGGGGGGGCGCGCCGGTCGATCATCCGCGCGTGGCATTGCGCAGCGTCAGCAGTGCCATCGCGGTCCCGTAGCTGCGGCCGAGTTCGTGGCTGTCGAGGAAGCTGCCGTCGATCTCGGGGATGCGCTGCAGGATCGCGACGAGCCGTTGCCAGTGCGGGTTCTGCTCCTCTGCCGGCAGCAGCAGCACGGCCTCGCTCGCGTGGAACAGCGAGTGGAAGAAGAAGAAGCCGGCGAGCTCGCCGTCGCTGTGGAAGTCGTTGCGACGCACGGTCTCGAGCCGATCCATGTTGTCCCAGAGGTTCTGCAGCGCGAAGCGGACCTTGTCGAGGTCGCTGCGGCCGAGCTGCAGCAGCGTGCCTTCGCACACGGGCATGCGCCCCGCGGCGTCCTTCAGGCTCGTCGGGTCGCCGTCGCGCGTGGAGCCGCCGTAGACGTAGGCGCCGTTCTTCCACCGTGCGCCGAGCAGCGCCTGTGCGGCCTTGTCGGTCATCTCGGTCGGCACCGACGCGCCCGCCGTCTTCGCGGCCAGCACCTGCTGCAGCACCGCGCCCGTGGCGAACGCGTTGTCGTACTCGTGGGCCCAGAACCCGTTCGCCTTCTGCGCCTTGCCGGCGGCCTGCACGAGGTCGTCGAGGCGACGTACGAGGCGCGCGCGCTCCTCGCCCTTCGCCGCCAGCGCGCGGCGCGAGAAGTACATGAGCCGGTAGGCGTCCGCGTAGCACGTCTCGTTGACCTCGCGGCTCATGCGCTTCTCGTCGAGCACGTAGTTCTCGCCGCGGCCGAGTGCGCGGTCGATGCGGTCGCGCAGGTCGGGGAAGCGGTCGCGCTCCTCCCAGAGCGCTGTCATCGCGATCGCGGTGATCGCGACCCAGACGTTCGGCGTGATCTCGCTGTCGGGCCAGTATGCGTAGCGCGAGTCGGAGAAGCCGCCGTCGTCGCGCTGCTGCGCCAGCAGGAACTCCGTGCCCGATCGCTCGATCGCTGCCGGCGACAGGCGTTCGCCCTGCCACGTCGTGTCCTTCGCGAGCCCGTGGTACGCGGACTCCGGCAGGTAGACGATCGACTCGAATCCGGCGAATGCCGCGCCGAGCGGCCGGTCGTCCGCGCCGAGCGTCGTGTTCGCGCGCGCGCGCCGGCCGAACAGCGTGTCGCCGTGGCGCTGCGCCACGAGCGCGAACCGTTGCATCGCCTGCGCCTCGTCGCCGAGGTGCAGCGAATCGAGCGCGCTCCAGTATCCCGCCTCGGCCGCGCGCGAACCGGTGCCGCGCATCGCCTTCTCGAGCAGCGGCTGGGCTTCGAGCAGGCGCCCCTGCATCGACAGGATCAGGCCCTGTTCGCACAGCGCGTCGGCGCGCAGAGCGGCGCGTTGCTTCTTCGGCACCGATCCCGTTTCGATGTCGGCCAGCGCCTTCTGGACGCTGTCGAGCGCCTGTTCGGGCTGGCGCAGGAGGCGCTGCAGTCGCGCCGCCTGGAGGAGCGACACGGCGCCCGGCTGCTTCGCCGCCGCGGCGAGGGCCTGCTGCCACAGGCCCTGGGCGCGCAGCGTGTCGACGTCCTCACCGTGGCGCTGGATGCCGGCGTGGTCGAGCACGCGCACGCAGAGGTCGGCGAACCACTGCGCATGGAATGTGCGGATGCGTTCGACGAAGTGCACGACCTTGCCGTCGCCGTCGAGGAACACCACCGCGGGCTCGCAGAACGCGAGCGGCTTCAGGCCGAAGCGGTCGCTCAGCTTCTGGTCGATCGCGCAGCGCAGCGGCACGAAGGCGTTCGACACGAGCTCCGCGACGTCGGGGTCGGCGAACAGCACCTGGCGCGCGTACGTGTCGAGCACGGGCGAGCGGTACGACTGGTGTCCCTGCAGCGTCTTCTCGCGGATGCGGTGCACGTACCACAGCACGAGGGTGCCGCGCTCCTTCGCCTTGCCGCACGCCTGGTCGACGAGCGCCATGCGGTCGACCTTGTCGAGCCGCGCGCCGGGCGAGTTGTCGGGGAACGACTGGCCGTCGGTGATCCACGGTACGTGGTCGTCCAGGCCGAGGGCGGGGGCCGTTGCCGCCTGTTGGGCGGGCAACGCGAACGCGAGCAGGAACGTCGGCAGCAGCGAACGCATGGGGCGACTCCGTGACGGCCGGCGCCGGGGCGGCGCGCGGAGCGTGGACGTTACTCGTCGCCGCCGCCGTCGTCGCGATGCAACCGCTCGACCGCTTCGGTCGTGCCGAGCACGACGATGCGCCAGCCGGCCTGCAGCACGAGGTCGGGTGTCGCGGCGACCGGTTCGGCGTCGGGGCCGGGACCCTGGATCGCCATCACCACGACGAGGCCGTGCAGGCTCGCGGCGGGCAGGCCGTCGATCGCGAGCCCGATCCACGCGTCGGGCACGGGGATCGTGAAGAGGCGGTGCCCGGCCGGCACCGGCATGTCGTCGTCGCCGCCCATCGACAGGCGTGTGCTGCGCCGCTGCTGGCCGAGCACTTCGCTGCCGATCGTCGTGATGACGTCCTGGTGGCGCACCCGGCCGAGAAGGCGCTTCTGCGCGTCGACCACCGCGATCTCGCGCAGTTCGGGGTCGTCGAAGTGCGGCATGACGGCGGCGATCGAGTCGTCGGCGTGCGCCGTGACGACGGGCCGCGTCAGGTCGCCGGCGATCACGGCGGTCGTGAGGCTCGGGTCGTTGAGGAAGTACTTCACGTCCTGCAGTTCGACCCGGCCGACGAGGGCACCCGCCGCGTCCTGCACGTAGATCGTGTCGCCGCGGTGGCTGCCGAGCAGCTGCATCACTTCGCGGAAGCCGGCCGTGTCGCGCACGGTGACGCAGTCGCGGCGCAGCACGTCGCGCACGAACGTGGACCGGATCGCCATGTCCTCGATGCCGGCGGGCAGCCGTTCGCCGCGCTGCTTGATCGCCGCGGTGTAGTAGCTGTCCTCGTCGACGAGGCTCGCGGTCATGCTCGCGACGATGCTGCAGAGCATCACGGGCAGGGTCAGTTCGTAGTGGCCCGTGAGTTCGAACACGAGCACGACCGCGGTCACCGGCGCGTGCATCGTCGCGGCGGTGAGTCCGGCCATCCCGACGAACGCGAACGTCGACCGTTCGAGCGGGGAGATGTCGTGCACGAGTCCGAGGCCGAACGCGAACAGGCTGCCGAACGCGGCGCCGATCACGAGGTTCGGGGTGAAGATGCCGCCGAGCGCGCCGGAGCCGACGGTCGCGCACGTCGCGATCTGCTTCCACAGGAACAGCGTGAGCACGACCAGCAGCGGCGGCGTCTGCGTGACGTCGGTGACGTGGTCGATCACCTCGAAGCCGTTGCCCCAGGCTTCGGGCATGAAGGTGCCGATCGCTCCGACGACGAGGCCGCCGACCGCCAGGGCGAGGGGCGGCGAGAGGCGCAGGCGCTGGAAACCCTTCCGCGAGTGGTGCACCGCGGCGCGGAACAGGAGGCCGCCGATGCCGCACAACACGCCGAGCAGCAGCGCCGCGAGGATCAGTTCCCACGGCAGTTTCGGGAGCTCGGCCTTCGGGAAGCTGTTCGCGTAGATCGCGCCTTCCCCGAGCACGTGCCACCGGATCATCGTCGCGAGCACCGACGCGAGCACGATCGGCGCGAACACGTCCATCGCGAAATTGCCGAGCACGATCTCCATCACGAAGATCGCGCCTGCGATCGGCGCGTTGTAGGAGGTCGCCATGCCGGCCGCGACGCCGCAGCCGATCAGCACCGCGCGCGGTCGCGACCCGAGCCGGCCGATGCGCGCGACCCACGCGGCGATCGTCGCGGCGATCTGCGAGTTCGCGCCTTCCTTGCCGATGCTGCCTCCCGTGCCGATCGTGCACGCCGACGAGACGATCTGCACGAGGCTCTCGCGGACCTTGATCGTGCCCTTGCGGAGCTGCACGAGCATCACGAGGTCCGAGATGCCGAACGGCGGCTTCCTGCCACGCAGCAGCAAGAGGCACAGTCCGCCGAAGAAGCCGCCGATCGTCGGCACCAGGAGCGTCTGCCACCACGAGAGGTTGTCGCGCACCGACGCGGACAGCGTCTTGCCCGGACCCGCGAAGAGGTGCTGGATCCAGTTCAGGCCCTGCTGGAACGCGCAGCCGAGCAGACCGCCCGCGATGCCGGTGAACCCTGCGAGCAGGTAGATCGCGAACGCGCGGAGCGGAGTGCCCTTGTGTCTGCCCATCCTTGGGAAGGCAGAAGGGTGCGGGCGTGCACGGGGCAGGTCAAGCGCGGCGTGGGTGTGCCGTCCTTATGCATTCCTTGTGCGCCGGCCCGCGGTCTTGCGTGTGCGCTGATCGCCGGATGCGGGCCGCGACCCTACATCGGGAGCCATTCGAGGTGCTTCCATGTGCAACCAGAGTGGTCTTCGCCGGCGGCTGCCGGCACTGCTGGCGCGGGTCCTGTTCGGTCGCGCGCTGCCCGCACGGTCGATCTCCGTCGGCCTGCTCGGCGCGCTGACCGCCTGCGCTTCCGTCGGCGTGCCGCGGCAGGGCACGCCCGCACCGTCGCCGATCTCGCCGAACCGCCCGACGTTCAGTGACGGCACCAGCCTCGTGCCCACGGGACACGTGCAGCTCGAGACGGGCTGGACGCTCACTCGTCGTTCCGCCGGCGGCGTCACCACCGAGCGCCACTCCGCTCCCGAGGTGGTGGTCCGTGCTCGTGTGTCGGACACGATCGAAGCACGGTTGCTCTGGGGCGGCATGCAGTGGAGCGAAGCCGACGGGCCGGGCGGCGGCGGTCACGGCGACGGTGGCGCCGACGTGGCCGCCGGCATCGTCGTGCCGCTGTGCGACCAGGGCGAAGTGCTGCCGGCGCTCGCGATCGAGGGCCTGTCGACCTTCGGTATCGGCAGTGATGCCTTCAGTTCCGGCCACGCGGACCCCACCGCGAAGCTCCTGTGGTCGTACGGCGGGGGCCGCCTCCCGGACTGGCTCGCCGTCGGCGGCAACTTGATCGCATCGTCGCCGACCGAGGCCGGTGACCGGTTCACGCAGACGGCGGCGTCCGTGTGGGCGACGGTCACCGGGCCGGGCCCGGACACTTCGTGGTTCGCGGAGTGGTACGTGGTCTCCGAGCCGGCGAACAACGTCGCTTCCACGCAGAGCGTGGACTTCGGCATCGTGCAGCGGGTCGATCCGCGGATCGCCATCGACGCCCGCGCAGGCTTCGGCCTCGACGACCGCGCCGACGACTGGTTCACCGGCGTCGGGCTCAGCTTCCTGTTCTAGGTGCCACGATGGTCGTTCTCGCTGCCGTGCTGGTGGTCCTCTGTTTCGCCTACCTGCTCGCGGTCGTGCTGCGGCCCGAGCGCTTCTGAGGGTCCGCGATGACCAGGAAACCCGACTCCCTGTTCGCAAGTGAGCTGTTGCGCCCCGCAGTCGCCGCATCGTTCCGGAAGCTGCATCCACGCACGCTGGCCAAGAACCCGGTCGTCTTCGTCACGGCGCTCGGCGCGCTGGCGACGACGGCCTGCATCCCGACTGCCGGCGCCGAGCTCGGATTCGTGATCCAGCTCTCGCTGTGGCTGTGGTTCACGGTGTTGTTCGCGAACTTCGCCGAAGCGATGGCCGAGGGCCGAGGCAGGGCGCAGGCGGATGCACTGCGCCGCCAGCGTTCGGAGACGGCGGCGCGGCTGCTGCGCGATGGCCGGGAGGAGCGGATCGCGGCGAGCGACCTGAAGAAGGGCGACATCGTCGTGTGCGAGACCGGCGACACGATCCCGGCCGACGGCGATGTGATCGAAGGCATCGCGAGTGTCGACGAGTCGGCGATCACCGGCGAGTCGGCGCCCGTCATCCGCGAGAGCGGCGGTGACCGCAGTGCGGTCAGCGGGGGAACCCGTGTGCTCAGCGACCGCATCGTGGTTTGCATCACGATGGAGAAGGGCCATGGCTTCCTCGATCGCATGATCGCGATGGTGGAGGGTGCGCGGCGACAGAAGACCCCGAACGAGGTCGCGTTGACCGTGCTGCTCGCCGCGCTGACGCTGATCTTCCTCCTGGTGTGCGTGACGTTGCGGCCGTTCGGCACTTTCGCCGGGGCCGAGCTGTCCGCGCCTGTCCTGATCGCGCTGCTCGTGTGCCTCATCCCGACGACGATCGGCGCGCTCGTCAGCGCGATCGGCATCAGCGGCATCGACCGCCTGATCCGACGGAACGTGATGGCGACGAGCGGCCGCGCCGTCGAAGCCGCGGGCGACGTCGACGTGCTGCTGCTCGACAAGACGGGCACGATCACGCTCGGCAACCGCATCGCGACGGACCTCGTGCCGGCGCACGGCGTGCCGGTCGAACAGCTCGCGGACGCGGCGCAGCTCGCGTCGCTGGCCGATCAGACTCCGGAGGGCCGCAGCATCGTCGTGCTGGCGAAGAACCGCTTCGGCATCCGCGCCCGCGAACTCGCGGCGCCGCACGCGACGTTCGTGCCGTTCAGTGCGTCGACGCGCATGAGCGGGGTCGACTTCGCGGATGGCAGCAGGCCGCGGCGCATTCGCAAGGGCGCCGCGGAGGCGATCACGACGTTCGTGTCCCGCGAGGGCGGTGTGCCGGACCGCGCCGTCCTGGCGTCGGCGGAGGCGATCGCCCGTGCCGGTGGCACGCCTCTCGTCGTCGCGGAGGGCGCCCGCATGCTCGGCGTCGTGCAGCTGAAGGACGTCGTCAAGGGCGGCATCCAGCAGCGGTTCGCGCACTTGCGCGCGGTGGGCATCCAGACCGTCATGATCACCGGCGACAACCCGTTGACCGCGGCTGCGATCGCCGCGGAAGCGGGCGTCGACTCGTTCCTCGCGGAGGCGACGCCGGAGATGAAACTGCAGCGGATCTGCGACGAACAGGCCCGCGGACGGCTGGTCGCGATGACCGGCGACGGCACCAACGACGCGCCCGCTCTCGCGCAGGCCGACGTCGGCGTCGCGATGAACACCGGCACGCAGGCGGCGCGCGAAGCCGGCAACATGGTCGATCTCGACAGCAACCCGACGAAGCTGCTCGACATCGTCGAGATCGGCAAGCAGCTCATCATGACGCGCGGCGCGCTGACGACCTTCAGCCTCGCGAACGACGTCGCGAAGTACTTCGCGATCATCCCCGCGATGTTCGCCGGCATCTACGCCACTGCCGGGGCGTCGGGGCCTCTCTCGGCGCTCGACGTGATGGGGCTCGGCTCGCCGCAGAGTGCGATCCTCTCGGCGGTGATCTTCAACGCGCTGATCATCGTCGCGTTGATTCCGCTCGCGCTGCGCGGCGTCGCGTATCGACCGGCCAGCGCGGCAGTGATCCTGCGCCGCAACCTTCTGATCTACGGCATCGGCGGCGTCGTCGCGCCGTTCCTCGGCATCAAGCTGCTCGACGTGATCGTCGACGCGCTGCACCTCGTGTGACGGAGACTCCCGTGCTGATGAACCTGACCTACCTGTTGCTCGGCCTGCTGGTGTTCGGCCTGCTGTACCTGCTCGTCGCCGCCGCGGAGCGGTGGTGAAGAGGAAGGAGTCGAGAATCCCATGGATGCGATCCTGTTGATCCTGCTGATCGTCGGTGGTGCGACAGCACTGTCCTGGCCGCTCGGCCGTCACCTGCGCCAGGCGATGGACCCGGTGTCGCTCGACGGCGCCGCGGGCCGTGTCGATCGGTGGTTCCGAGCGTTCGGTGGCCCGCTGACGCGCGGCGATCACGGTTGGAAGCGCTACTGCTTCGACCTCCTGACGTTCAACGTCGTGATGTTCGCGATCTCCTTCGTGATTCTCGCGACGCAGCAGTGGCTGCCGCTCAACCCGGACGGCAAGGGCGAGCTCGAAGGCAGCCTGATCTTCAACACCGTCGCGTCGTTCACGTCGAACACGAACCTGCAGCACTACTCCGGCGAAGCGTCGATGAGCCACCTGTCGCAGGTCTGCTCGCTGATGTGGCTGCAGTTCGTGTCGCCGGCGGTGGGGCTCGCGGCGCTCGTCGCGATGGCCCGTGGTCTCGCCGGGCGTGCGATGGGCAACTTCTTCGTCGACGTGCAGCGCGCGACGTTCCTCGTGATGCTGCCGGCCTGCGTCGTGCTCGCGCCGGTGCTCGTGCTCCTCGGCACGCCGATGACGCTCGCGGGCTCGGTGACGGCGACGACTCTCGAGGGCGCCGAACAGGTCATCGCGCGCGGGCCGGTGGCGGCGTTCCTCGCCGTGAAGCAGCTGGGCACCAACGGCGGGGGCTTCTTCGGTCCGAACAGCACGCACCCGTTCGAGAACCCGAACTTCTGGACCAACGTGGTCTCGGCGATCGCGATCGTCGTGCTGCCGATGTCGTGCGTCTGGATGTTCGGACGGATCGTCGGCCGGATGCGTCACGCCGCGGTGGTGTTCGCCGTGATGACGGCGCTGCTCCTCGTGAAGGTCGGCTGCGCGATGGCCTGGGAGGCGGCGCCGACGCCGGCATTCGCCTCGCTGCCCATCCTTCACGACACCGGCAACCTCGAGGGCAAGGAGCTGCGCTTCGGCGCGGCGGCGGGGCCGCTCTGGGCGGTGCTGACGACGTGCACGAGCAACGGCTCGGTCAACTGCATGCACGACAGCCTGAACCCGCTGACCGGCATGGTGCCGATGGTCGGCATGTGGCTCAACGCGACGTTCGGCGGCGTCGGCGTGGGGTTGATCAACATGTTCCTCTACATCGTGCTCGCGGTCTTCCTCGCGGGAATGATGGTCGGCCGCACACCGGAGTACCTGAATCGTCGCGTCGAGGTCCGTGAAGTGAAGCTCGCGGTGCTCGCGGTGTTCGCGCACGCGTTGTTCGTCCTCGGCGGCACCGCGCTGTTCGCGGCGACTCCCTGGGGGCAGAGCACGCTGAACAACCCCGGTGCGCACGGCTTCAGCGAGATCCTGTACGAGTTCTCGTCGTCGTCGGCCAACAACGGGTCGGGCTTCGAGGGCCTCGGCGACAACACCGTGCCATGGAACGTCGCGACCGGCCTCGTGATGTTGCTCGCCCGCTTCATCCCGATCCTCCTGCCCCTCGCGATCGCCGGCTCGATGAGCCAGAAGCGGTCGACTGCGCAGTCCGCGGGGACGCTCGCGATCGACACCACGACGTTCGGCGTGATGCTGCTGGCGACGATCCTGTTCCTCGGCGCGCTGACGTTCTTCCCCGCCGCAGTGCTCGGTCCCGTCGCCGAGCACCTGCAGTTCATGAAGTGAATCGAAGGAGCCAACGATGTCGTCGTTCCTTGCCAGTCTCCGGATCTGCCTCGTGTCGCTGCTCGTCTGTGCGGGTGGCTACACGGCGCTCGTGCTCCTGGTCGCGCAGGTCGTCACACCGCACACCGCGAACGGCTCGCTCGTCACCGCTCCGGACGGCCGCGTGCTCGGCAGCGAACGCCTCGCGCAGGCGTTCACGAAGCCGGACTGCTTCTGGCCGCGCCCGTCGGCGGTCGGCTACAACGGCGCCGGCGCCGGCGGCAGCAACAAGTCGCCGACGAGCACCGACTTGACCGAACGCGCCACGAAGACAGTCGCCGAACACGGCGCTTCCGCGGCCCGGCCCATGCCGCCGGATCTCGCGGCGGCCTCCGGCTCGGGCCTCGACCCGCACATCACCGAGCGGGCGGCGCGTTACCAGGTCGATCGCGTCGCGACGGCGCGCCAGCTGCCGAGGAAGCAGGTCGAAGCGCTGATCGCCGCACACGCTTTCGCGCCGGGCGGCTTCCTGACATCGGACCGCATCGTCTCGGTGCTCGAGCTCAACATCGCGCTCGGCCGGCCGTGATCGCCGACCCGGGACGCCCGGATCCGGACGCGCTGCTCGCTCGGGTGAAGCGGGAGGAAGCGAGTGTTCGCCGCGGTCGGCTCAAGGTCTGGCTCGGCGCTGCCCCCGGGGTCGGCAAGACCTTCGCGATGCTGACGTCGGCGCGGCGTCGGCATGCACAGGGCCTCGAGACGGTCGTCGGCTGCGTCGAGACGCACGGGCGCGCCGACACTGCGTCGCTGCTGCGTGGCCTCGAGGTGCTGCCGCGACGGGCTGTCGAGTATCGCGGTACGACATTGCAGGAGTTCGATCTCGACGCCGCTCTCCTGCGTCGCCCGGCGCTGCTGCTGGTCGACGAACTCGCGCACACCAACGCACCCGGGTCGCGGTTCGGCAAGCGCTGGGAGGATGTCGAAGCGCTCCTCGAGGCCGGCATCGACGTCGAGACCACGCTGAACGTGCAGCACGTCGAGAGCCTGGTCGACGTCGTCGCACAGATCACCGGCGTGCAGGTTCGCGAGACCGTGCCCGATCGTGTGCTCGACCGGGCGGCGGAGATCGTCCTGGTCGACCTGCCGCCCGACGCCCTGCTCGAACGGCTGCGCGCGGGCAAGGTGTACCTGCCCGACGTGGTGCGCAGCGCCGAGGACCGGTTCTTCAAGAAGGGCAACCTGTCGGCGCTGCGCGAACTCGCGCTGCGCCGCACGGCCCAGTGGGTCGACGGCCAGCTGCAGACGCTGCGGCGCGAGCAGAGCATCGTGCGCACGTGGGGGACCAGCGAACGCATCCTCGTCGCCGTCGGTCCCAGCCCGCTGTCGGCGCGGCTCGTGCGGGCGGCGCATCGCACCGCGAAGGGACTGCACGCCGAGCTGCTGGCCGTCTACGTCGAGACACCTGCGTCGGCATCGATGTCGCGTCAGCAACGCGATCGAGTGACCGAGAACCTGCGCCTCGCGGAGTCGCTCGGCGCGCGGACGGCGACGCTGCAAGGGGACGACGCCGCGGCGGCGATCATCGCGTACTCGCGCGAGCACGACGTCGCGCGCATCGTGGTCGGCAAGTCGGGGCGCTCGCGGCTGCACGAGCTGCTGTTCGGGTCCTTCCCGATGGACGTGATCCGCAACAGCGGCGACATCGACGTGCACGTCGTGCGCAGCGCCGAGGAACCGGCGCCGGGACCGGTCGCCGAGCCCGTGGAAGGCGACGGGCCGCCGCGGGCGATCCCGTGGGCGGCCTTCGGCTGGTCGGCCGTGGTGGTCGCGGTCGCGTCGGGCCTCGCCTGGCTGTCGTACGCGCCGGGCGACTTGTCGACCGAAGCGATGGTCCTGATGCTGGGCGTCGTCGTCGTCTCGCTTCGCTTCGGGCGCTGGCCCTCGTTCGCGGCCGCCGTGGCGAGCGCGATCGGGTTCAACTTCCTGTTCACCGAGCCGCGCTTCACGTTCGAGATCGCGGATCCGGCCTACGTGTTCGCGTTCCTCGGCATGCTCGTGGTCGGCCTCACTGTGTCGACGCTCGTCGGCGCCGTGCGCGAACACGCCGAGGCGGCCCGCCAGCGCGAGCACGAGAACGCCGCTCTGTCGTCGCTGGTCCGGGAACTCGTCGATGCCCCGAGCGAGGAGGCGGTCGCGTCGATCGCGGTGGCGCACTTGCGCGATCTCGTGAATGGCGAGTTCGCGGTGTTGTTGGCGCGCGACGGAGGCTTTCCCGACGCCGGGTGCGTCGTTGCCAGTCACGGCGTGCCGGACTGGATCGGACCCGACGAACTGGGAGTCGCCCGGTGGTGCGTCGACCAGGGCCGGCCGGCCGGCGCCGGCACGGCGCATCTGCCGGGCAGCAACGCCCTGTTCCTGCCGATGCACGCCCGGCGCGGACGCGTGGGCGTCGTCTCGTTCCGCGCGGCGCTGGCGCCGCGCGTGTTGTCGCCCGCGCTGCGGTTCCTCGTCACCACGTTCGTCGAGCAGACGGCGGCGGCGATCGAGCGCCTCCGACTCAGGGAGGAACAGTTGCGCGACCAGCGCATCGCCGAAGCGGAGCGTCTGCGCAGCACGCTGCTCGCGTCCGTATCCCACGATCTGCGCACTCCGTTGACGTCGATCACCGGCGCCGCCAGCACGCTGCTGGACGCGCAGGTTGCTCTCGGGCCCGACGCCGAGCGGGAGTTGTTGGAGGGCATTCTCCAGGAGTCGAGGCGCCTCAACGAACTCGTCGCCAACCTCGTGTTCGCGACGCGGTTCGAGGCGGGCGAAGTGACGCTGCGCCGGGAGTGGACGAGCGTCGAAGAGGTCGTCGGCGCCGCGCTGCGCCGCGTGGCGCCGCAGACGAGCGGACGCGAGGTGCGCGTCGATGTCGCCGCGGATCTTCCTCTCGTCGAGGCCGATCCTGTGCTGCTCGAACAGGCGGTCTACCTGCTGCTCGACAACGCGGCCAGACACACGCCCGCCGCGACGCCGATCGTCGTGCGCTCGTACGCGACCGACGCGCTCGTCGCCGTCGAAGTCGCGGACCGCGGTCCCGGAGTGCCGGCGCCGGAGCGACGACGCATCTTCGAGCGGTTCGTGCGCGGGCCGAAGAGCAGCGGCGCCGGGCTCGGGCTCGCGATCTGCGCCGCCATCGCGAAGGCACACGGCGGGTCGATCGTGCTCGCTCCGGACACGGCCGAAGGAGCGACGTTCCGCCTTCTCCTTCCGCGTCCGTCGCGGGGGCCCGATGCGCCGGCCGAGAGCCAGGAGCCGGAGGCGAGGCCGTGACCTCCGGTCGACTCGAGTCGCCGCTCCGGGTGCTCATCGTCGAGGACGAGGCGCCGATCCGCCGGTTCCTGCGCACGGCGTTGCACGCGCGGGGTTACCAGGTGGACGAGGCGGAAACCCTGGGTGCGGCACGCGCGACCTGCACCGGTCGGCCGCCCGACGTCCTGCTGCTCGACCTTGGCCTGCCGGACGGCGACGGCATCGAACTCGTGCGCGAGGTGCGCGGTTGGTCGACCTTGCCGATCGTCGTGCTGTCCGCGCGGGGCGAGGAAGCGCAGAAGGTCCTTGCGCTGGACGCCGGCGCCGACGACTACCTGACGAAGCCCTTTGGCGTGCCGGAACTGCTCGCGCGTATGCGGGCTGCGCTGCGCAAACGAGCTCCGAAGGCGACGGAGATGCCGGTCGCCGAGTTCCTCGGCGCGGACGGCCGGGGGTTCGCCGTCGATCTCGCCAAGCGCCGCTGCCGCCGCGTCGAGAACGGCGTCGCGACCGACGTGAAGCTGACGCCCACCGAGTTCCGGCTGCTCGCGGTGCTCGTGCACCACGCCGGGAAGGTCCTGACGCACACGTTCCTCCTGCGCGAGGTGTGGGGGCCGAACCACGACGGCGACGTCGCCTACCTGCGCGTCTACATGGGGCAGCTGCGGCAGAAGCTCGAACTCGAGCCCGCCCGGCCGCGCTGGCTCTGCACCGAGCCGGGTGTCGGGTATCGCTTGCAGGTCGACGAGTCGCCGTGATGCGCGTCGCGCGCGCCGGCCGTCGACCGACGAGTCGCGCCCGCTGCGCGCGGTCGTTCGCCGGTGTAGGCTCCGCGCCCGATGGACTCGTCGCGGTCGCGCTCGCAGGTTGCCTCGTGGGCGCTCGCCGCGTGCGTCGGCGCCGCGACGATGCTGCTCGCGTGCCTCCTGACCCCGCCGGCGCCGGCGCCGTTCCCCGGCCACGGCGAGTACTTCGCCGCGCAGGCGGTCGATCCGTTCTCGCTCGTCGGCAGGTTCCCGCAGCGCATCCTGTGGCCCGTGCTCGCGTGGTGCGCGGGCAAGGCCGGCATCGCGCCCGCCGCGTTCTCGCCGGTGTGCAGCGGCGCCCTGCTCACCGTCGTGTTCTGGTTCTGCCGCGAACGCGGCGCGCGTTTCCTCGACGCGTTGCTCGTCACCGTCGCGGTGGCGGCGACCGGGGCGGTGCAGCTCTACCAGGTGATGACGTGCCACTCGGACACGCTCAACTGGATCCTGCTGCTGCTGCTGGTGCACCACGCGCGCAGGCCGGCGGTCTTCTGGCCGCTCGTGCTGCTCTCGGCCCTGAGCCACGAGATGATCTTCTCGCTCGCACCGTGGCTCGTGTGGCTCCGTTGCCGCTCGGGCGGGCGCCCCGCACGCGAACTGCTGCTGCTCTTCGCTGTGGGCGCGGCGTACGCCGCGTGGTCGAAGTTCGTGCGCACGTTCGGCAGCGGGCAGAGCTTCGACGCCCTGTACTACATCCAGGAGAACTGGCTCGTGCTCGGCACGCTCGGCCTCTGGGTGCTCTGGGGCCTGCTGCTGCTCGTCGAGTTCGGGCCGCTGCTCACGATCGTCGCGTGGGCATGGCGGCAGGACCTCGGCCTCGGCGGGCGCAGGGGCACCTTGATCTACGTCGCGTGCGTGCTCGGCATGATGGCGTTCGCGTACGACGTGCAGCGCTTCTCGTGCTACGCGTTCCTGCCGCTCGTGCTCGCGTCGCTGCGGTGGTTCGCGGCCGGCGGGTCGCGCGCGCTCTACTCGGCACTGCTCGCGAGCGGCATCGGCAGCTACGTCGCGTTCCACTGGATCCCGGGAGAGGCCGGCGGCTGGCCGTACGAACGCGCGTGGCACCACGTCGCGGCGTTCGAGACGCACGCGCCGGGCACGCGGCACCGGTTCTTCACCGTCGTGCTGCCGCACCTGTGGCTCGAGACACTCGCCTTCGGCGCGCTGGCGCTCGCGATCGTGTGCGCAGGGAGGCTGCTGGCGCGGCGCGTTCCCGGCGGCGCCGGTCAGATCGCGGCGCCCGGCGGCGACGCCACGACGCGGAACGCCTCGCCGTAGCCGCGGCCCTTCAGGTGCACCATCGAGCGGTAGGCCGACAGGCCGAGCATGCAGTGGTCGTAGCGCGTGTATTCGAGCTGGCTCTCGTGGGCGAGCATGCCGCGGCGCTTCTGCTCGACGAACGCCGTCACGTCGACGATCACGTCGGGCACCATCGCGTTCCAGACCTCGTAGCCGAGCGCCCATCCGCACCACCCGGCCCGTGCGATCGCCGTCGTGACGATGACGAACAGCGAGTGGTGGTCCGGGTGTCCTTCGCGCTCCCACGGCAGGTAGACGACCGCGGGGCGCACACGCTCCAGTTCGCGCACGGCGCTCTGCACGCCGAGCTCGACGTCGGCGGCACTCAGTTCGCAGTTGTCCGGGAAGCCCCAGAACACGACCTGGTCGACACCGACCTCGGCGAGCCCGTTGCGCGATTCGGCACGGCGCCGTTCGGCGTAGTCCTTCTGCGCGAACTTGCGATCCGGGTCGCCGGCGATGCCGTCGGTCGCGACGACGACGTGCACCGCGTCGCCTTGCGCGCGGTGCATCGCGAGCACACCGCCGGTGCCCGCGACTTCGTCGTCGGGATGGGGCGCGAAGTGCAGCACGGGGCCGCGCGGCACCGCGCGCCAGAGGCGTGGTTCGGGCGGCGGGGGGCCGGGGTCGTTCGGCATGGCGCGCACATCTAACGCGCCGGCTGCCGCGCAAGCTACTTCGTGGTCGTTGGCGCGGGGTGCGCCTGCTCGAAGCGGTCCTTCGGGTCGAGCACGGAGCCTGGCCCGTCACCCTGCAACCAAGCGCGCGCTTCGGTCGATCCGCGCAGGTGCGCGTCCCAGAACGCGGTCGACAGCGCGAGGATCGAACGATGGTGGCTGTCGCGGTGCGGGTTGCGCTCGCCGGGCAGGCGGCCTTCGGTGAACGCCGAGTGTTCCGCAGAGTCGAGCACGAGCTGGTAGCGGTCGATCGTCGACGGCAACGACGGATACACGCGCAGGCGGTCCTCGACGGTCGTGTCGTTGATCGGCGACACGTCGTCGGTGCCGGTCATCGCGAACCAGGGCACGGCGATCTCCGCGAACGACTTCTGCTGTCGCTCCTTCGCCGCCGGGCTCATCGCGATCGCCGCGTCGATGCGCGGATCGGCGAGTCGACGGCCCACGATCGGCAGCGACTGGCCGGTCGTCACCTGCGTCGTCACCGCGCCGAACGAGTGCCCGCTCATGCCGACGTGCTCGAGGTCGAGGCGCCCTTGCAGCGGGTGTCCGTCTGCCGCGTTCCACTCCGTCAGCCGGTCGAGCACGATGCGCACGTCGCCGGCGCGCAGCAGCAGGTTCTTTCCCGACGCGGCTTCGCGCATCGCGGCCATGCGTTCGCCGAGTCTCACTCCGCGCCACACCGAGTCGTCGCTGCCCGGGTGCTGCAGGAACACGACCGCGTAGCCGCGCGCGGCCCAATGGTCCGCGAGGTACCGGCACGTCGTGCGCGTTCCGCCGAGGCCGTGGCTGAAGAGCACGACCGGCGCCGCGTCCGCGGCCGCCGGCATCTGCACCCGCACGGGGACCGTCCGGTCGCGATCCGCATCGACGACATCGATGTCGAGCGGAGCGGGCAGCGG
>JAEUHQ010000180.1 GCA_016794565.1 Planctomycetota bacterium
GCTGTGCGGCAACTACATCGACAACGTCAAGGCCTACACGCAGAACGAGAAGGTCAAGAACCCGTACACGGGCCGCGACGAGGAGCCGGACGAGCGCCTGATGCGCAGCATCGAGGAGAAGATCAACATCCCCGATTCGCGAAAGGACGACTTCCGCCGCGAGATCATGAACTACATCGGTGCCCTCGCTGTCGAGGGACGCACGTTCAACTACAAGACGAACGAGCGCCTGCATCGGGCGCTCGAGCTGAAGCTGTTCGAGGACCAGAAGGACTCGATCAAGCTCACGAGCCTCGTGTCGACCGTCGTCGACAAGGACACGCAGGAGAAGATCGAGGTCGTGAAGGGTCGCCTGATGCGCGACTTCGGCTACGACGAGATCAGCGCCACCGACGTGCTGAACTACGTCGCGTCGATCTTCGCGCGCGGCGACACCAAGGGCGAGTGAGGCCGGAGCCGAGGATCACAGAGTGTCCGTTCGCCGGATCGACCAGGACCACACGCGGTTCCGCTCCATCGTGCGGGGCCGCATCAAGCGCGACCTGAAGCGCTTCGTCAGCTCGGGCGAGCTGATCGGCAAACAGGGCCAGCGCTACGTGACGATCCCGCTGCCGCAGATCACGCTGCCGCGGTTCCGCTTCGGCGAGAACCAGAAGCAGGGCGTCGGCCAGGGCGAGGGCGAGAACGGCCAGCCGGTGCCCGGCCAGGACGGCGACGGCAGCGGGCAGGCGGGGGAAGAGGCAGGGAAGCACTCGATCGAGGTCGACGTGTCGCTCGAGGATCTCGCGAAGATCCTCGGCGAAGAGCTCGAGCTGCCGAACATCGAGCCGCGAGGGCGGAGGAACATGCGCACCGCAGCCGGCCGCTACACGGGGATTTCACGCAGCGGCCCGATGTCGCTGCGCCACTTCAAGCGCACGTTCCGCGAGGCGCTGAAGCGGCAGATCGCGTCGGGCACCTACGACCCGGAGCACCCGGTGATCGTGCCGATCCGCGACGACCTGCGTTTCCGTTCGCTGCAGACGCGTGAGGTGCCGCAGGCGAGCGCCGCGATCGTCTACATGATGGACGTGTCGGGCTCGATGGGGCGCGAGCAGAAGGACATCGTGCGTATCGAGGCCTTCTGGATCGATACGTGGCTCAGGCACCAATACAAGAACCTGCAGGTCCACTACATCGTGCACGACGCGGTCGCGCACGAAGTCGACCAGCACACGTTCTTCCATCTGCGGGAGAGCGGCGGCACCAAGATCTCGTCGGCGTACGAGCTGTGCATGCAGTTGGTGCGCGACAAGTACCCGGCGCAGGAGTGGAACGTCTATCCGTTCCACTTCAGCGACGGTGACAACTGGAGCACGCGGGACACGGAGCACTGCGTGTCACTGCTGAAGGACTCGCTGCTGCCCATCTGCAACCAGTTCTGCTATGGGCAGGTGAAGAGCGCGTATGGCAGCGGCCAGTTCAAGAAGGACTTGGACACCGCCTTCAAGAGCGACGACAAGGTCGTCACGACGGACATCCAGGATCGCGAAGGCATCCTGCCGAGCATCAAGAGCTTCCTCGGCAAGGGGCGCTGACAGGCCGAGAAGAAGGGAGACGACCGTCTCCGACTCCGGTCGGCGTGCGCGTTCGCGGCGGCTCCGAGCCCTCGGGAAGACTCACTCCCGGGCGTCGAGGGGTCGGGGTCGGGAGTCGCCGGCGGCCGGCTCTCCGAGCTGGCGGTCGCTCGGGGGCAGCGATTGCTTGACGGGCGCACGGAGGCCGTGGAACGTGGCCGTTCCCGGGGCGGTCCGGGCCGCCGTTCCCTGCTCCATCAGGCCGTCACCGCCGCCGGCAGCGCGTGATGCCCGAGATCCTGCACGACGTTCCCTGCGCCGGCTGACGCCCATGTGCGGCATCTTCGGATGGTTCGGTGACCCGTTGCGCCTGCCGGCAGAAGAGCGCCTGCTCGCGGCGGTCGCGGCGATCGCGCACCGCGGTCCCGACGCGCAGCGGCTCGAGCGGCATGCGGAACTCGGCCTCGCGCTCGGCCACGTGCGCCTGTCGATCCTCGACGTCGATGCGCGCAGCGACCAGCCGTTCACGACAGACCACTGCACGCTGGTCTACAACGGCGAGGTCTTCAACTTCCGCGAGCTGCGCGCCGAGCTCGAACGGGAAGGAGCGACGTTCCGCACCACCAGCGACACCGAGGTCGTCGCCGTGGGGCACGAGCGCTGGGGCGACGCGGTGTTCGGCCGCCTGCGGGGCATGTTCGCCCTCGCACTCTGGGAACACGCGGCTCGTCGCCTGCACCTCGTGCGCGACGAGTTCGGCGTCAAACCGCTGGTCGTGTACGAACGACCGGACGCGCTGGTGTTCGCGTCGGAAGTCAAGGCGATCGCCGCGGTCGCGCCGCTCTCGGTCGACGGCGCTGTGCTGGGTGATCTGCTGAGCTGGGGCTTCCCGCTCGCGGACGAGTCCCTGTACGGCGTGCGGTTCCTGCCGCCGGGCACGCAGGCGACGTACACGCGGGTCGCGAACGGCTGGCAGCGGCGCGAGACGACGTTCGCCCGCACGCGCTCTGCGTACGGCGACGCGAAGCAGGCCGTCACCGCGAACGAGCTGCGCGACGTGGTCGAGTCCTCCGTCGGCGACCACCTGATCGCCGACGTGCCGGTGGCCGTGGCGTTGAGCGGCGGTCTCGATTCGAGCATCGTCGCCGTCGCGGCGAGTCGCCGTTCGCCCGGTCTGCGGGCGCTCACGTTCTCGCTCGCGGCCGACTCCGCCCACGATCCCGAGGTCGCCCACGCAACCGCCGTCGCGGAGGCCTGCGCGCTGCGCCACGACATCGTGCGGCTGCACCGCGCCGACGTCGGCGACTGGCTGCGGCACGTCGCGTTCCACCTCGAGGAGCCGATCGCGAACCCGAATGCGTTGCCGGGCGCCGCGCTGGCTGCGGCGGTGCGCGCCGCAGGGCACAAGGTCGTGCTGGTGGGGGAAGGCGCCGACGAACTGTTCGGCGGCTATCCGTGGTACCGCTTCGCGCTCGATCCGGAGGTCGCGGGGGATGCCGGCCTCTTGTTCGACCGCTATCGGCAGCGTCGCGCGCAGGGCACGTTGCTCGGCTGCCTGCGGCCCGAAGCGCGGCACCGTGCCGAGGAGCGCAGCGCGTCGCAACGAGCCGCCTTCGTCGCGTGGTGTCGCGAGCTGCCGGACGATCCTCTCGGCGCATTCCAGTCGTTCGACCTCACGACGCAGCTGCAGTACAGCCAGCTGCTGCGCGTCGATCGCATGTTCATGGCCCACGGAGTCGAGGCGCGCGTGCCGTTCCTCTTCCGGCCCGTGCTCGAGGCGAGCGCGAGGCTGTCGCCGGCGCAGAAACTGCTGCCGCCGGACGGGCCCGGGCGCCGCGAGAAGGTCGCGCTCGGAGCGGCGTTCGCCGAGCTGCTGCCGCCGGCTGTGGCGGCCCGGCCGAAGTTCGGTGCGACGGGCACCGTCGACCTCTGGAGCACGTGGCTCGCGGAGGGACTGGCGGCGGCCCACGAGCGGTGCGTGCGCGACGACGCGCTGCAGCCTGCGCGCGACCTGCTTGCGCCGTGGCTCGACTGGGAACGTGTCGCGACCGCGCGGTTGTCGCAGAAGGAGCGATTCAGCGTGGCGCTGCTCGTCGAGGCCGTGCACTGCATGCTCGTGTCGCGGCGGCGTCCAGCCGCGTGGCCCGCGGCGCGCTCGTGAAACGGCCTCGCCGCGATCCTTGGCGCCGTCCGGCGCACCGCCCTAGACTCGGGCCGTGCACTGCGGCGATCGAGCGACCCGAACGTGTGGCGTCTTCCCTGTGTCGGCGTTCGCCCGGCTGAAGGCATGACGACCGTGTGGCAACGCCTGCGCCAGCTCTTCACGCCGGCGACCGACGCGCCGCCCGACGGGGCGGCGGTGACCGCGGCGATCGCGGAGGTCCGTGCCGCGAACCTCTCGTACTGCGGTCCGCCCAAGCTCGAGAACGTCGCCGAAGCAGCGCTGGCGGTGCGCGCGGCGAACGTGCGCGGCAGCTGGCTCGAGGCCGGCGTCGCGCTCGGCGGCTCGGCGATCCTGCTCGGCAGGCTCAAGCCTCGCGGCGTGCCGCTCGACCTCTACGACGTGTTCGGCATGATCCCGCCGCCCGGCGCCGGCGACGGCGAGGACGCGCACCGCCGCTACGCCGAGATCGTGTCCGGCGCCTCCAAGGGACTCGGCGGGGACACCTACTACGGCTACGTCGATGACCTGCAGCAGAAGGTGATCGCCAACCTTCGTCGCTTCGACGTCGTGCCGGAGCGCGACCGCGTGCGGTTGCACCCCGGGCTGTTCGAAGCGACCCTGAGGCCTGCGGGCCCCGTCGCGCTCGCCCACGTCGACTGCGACTGGTACGACTCGGTGCGCGTGTGCATCGAACGCATCGCGCCGCAGATGCCGGTCGGCGGGATCGTCGTGTTCGACGACTACTCGTCGTACTCGGGCTGCCGCCGCGCCGTCGACGAATGGCTGGCGACGACCGACGACTTCGCGCCCGTGTTCCATCGCCGTTCGCTCGGCGTCCGCCGCGCCCGCTGACCGCCGGCTCCGACGCGACGGGATCGGTGTTCGTCGCGGATTCTGCGCGGTACGGGCATAGTCTCGGGCGGGATTCTGCCGATGCTATCGGCAACTCCCCGACCGATCCGATGGGCAACCTGACCCCCGAACTGGCGCAGCTGCGCGACGAGACGCGCGATCTCGCGAAGAGCTACGGCCTCGATTTCTACGAAGTGATCTACGAACTCGTCGACCACGACGAGCTCAACATGATCGCGAGCTACGGCGGGTTCCCGACGCGCTACCCGCACTGGCGCTTCGGGATGGAGTACGAGCACCTGTCGAAGTCGTACGCGTACGGTCTCTCCAAGATCTACGAGCTCGTCATCAACAACGACCCCTGCTACGCGTACCTGATGCGGAGCAACTCCATCACGGAGCAGAAGCTCGTGATGGCGCACGTGTACGGCCACTGCGACTTCTTCAAGAACAACGCGTGGTTCGCGCACACGTCGCGAAAGATGATGGACGTCCTGGCGAACCACGGCGCGCGCATCCGCCGCTACATGGATCGCTTCGGGCAGGAGGCGGTCGAGAACTTCATCGACGTCGTGCACTCGCTCGACAACCTGATCGATCCGTACTCGCCGTACATCGACCGCGGCACGGATCGGGCGGCCGAGGCACGCAGGGCCGCGCGCGAGGAGGCGCCGAAGGACGACGCGCCGGTCCACAAGATCGCCGCGAAGGACTACATGGACCGCTACATCAACCCGCCGAAGTTCCTCGAGAAGGAACGCCAGCGGCGCGAGGCGGAACAGAAGCAGCAGCGACACTTCCCGGCGCGGCCGGTGCGCGACGTGCTCAAGTTCGTCCTCGACCACGCCCCGCTCGAGACGTGGGAACAGGACGTGCTCGCGATGCTGCGCGAGGAGGCCTACTACTTCGCGCCGCAGGGCATGACCAAGATCATGAACGAGGGCTGGGCCGTGTACTGGCACAGCAAGCTCATGACGCGGCACCTGTGCGAGGCCAGCGAGATCGTGCAGTACTGCGACACGCACAGCGGCACGCTCGCGACGCGCCCCGGCCAGGTGAATCCCTACAAGATGGGCGTCGAGCTGTTCCGCCACATCGAGGAGCGTTGGGACCATGGGCGCTTCGGCGCCGAGTACCAGGCCGTCGACGATCCCGAGGTGCGGCGCACGTGGAGCCGGCCGACGAAGCAGGGCCGCGCGAAGATCTTCGAGGTCCGCTCGATCTACAACGACGTCACGTTCATCGACGAGTTCGTCACGCCGGAGTTCGCCGAGGAGCAGAAGATGTTCGTCTACGGCCAGGATCCGCAGACCGGACAGCTCGTGATCGTCGATCGCGACTACCGCAAGGTGAAGGACCAGCTGCTCGCGGCGCTGACGAACTTCGGCAACCCGATCGTGAAGGTCGTCGACGCGAACCACAAGAACCGCGGCGAGCTCTACCTCGTGCACGAATGGGTGGGCGGCGACCTGCAGCTGGAGCAGGCGCAGCTGACCCTGCAGTCCCTGCATCGGCTGTGGAAGCGTCCGGTGCACATCGAGACCATCGAGGCCGGCAAGGGCCGCCTGCTCTCCTGGGACGGCGAGACCGCGAGCAGTGTGGAAGTGAGCGCGAGTCATCCGGCGGTCGGGCGCGTCGGCGCCGCGAGGGTCGAGACGACGTGACGCCGCGCCCGACGTTCGAGCGCGTGTGGTTCGCGTACCTGGCTGCGGTGGCGGCGATCGCGGTCGTGTGTTCCGGTTCGCTGGCGCCCGGCGCACTCTGGTCGCATCTCGGCGTGCACGCGGTCGTCTTCACCGCTGTCGCCGGCACGCACTGGATCGCAGTGCGTCGATCGCACGACGCCGCGCGGTGGCCGCGGGCGGCGCTGGCGATCGTCGGGCTCCCCGTCGTCTTCTCGGCGATGGCCTGGCTGATCCCCTCGGTGCATCCCGAACCGTTCGAATGGGCATGCCGCGCGATGGACCGCGCGATGTTCGGCGACGATGCCGCGAACCTCGCCGACCCCTGGCTGTCGCGCCCGCTGAACGAAGTCCTGCAGCTCGTCTACGCGACGTTCTACGTGCTGCCGATCGCGGCGTGCCTCGCGGTGAAGCGGGGCGCCGGCTCCGCGGCGTTCGATCGCGCGGTGCTGGCGTTCGTCGGCGGCTTCCTCGCCAGCTACCTCGGCTACCTGCTGGTGCCGACGCTCGGGCCGAAGGTCGTTCTCGCGTACGAGCGGCCCGTCGAGGGCGTCTGGCTCGCCGAGTCCGTTCGCCGTGCGATCGACGCGGGCGAGGCGAATCCGTGGGACTGCTTCCCGAGCGGACACACGTGGCTCGCGGTGACTAGCCTCGTCGTCACGTGGCGGTGGAACCGTCGCTGGTTCCTGATCCTGCTCGTTCCGGCGCTCGTGCTGATCGCGAGCACCGTGCTCCTGCGCTACCACTGGGTCGTCGACGTGATGGCGGGCGCCGGTGCGGCGTGGCCGTTCGTGCGGCTCTGCGACCACCTCGCCGATCGCGACGGCTGGCCGGCCCCGATCACGTCATCGTGAAGTGCGTGCCGTCCGGTGACTGGACCAGCGGGTCGGTCGCCAGCAGTTCGCGCAGCGAACCGGCGAACTCGGCGAGGTCCGGGCGCTGCTGCAGGATGTCGTCGACCGTGAGCATGCCACCGATGTCGCGCAGCGCCTGGCGGACGCAGCGCATGACGAACGCGCCGAGTCCGAGTTCGCGCCGTGCGACGAGGTCGCCCGGGAGCACTTCGAACGGCCCGTGGCGCCGCAGCAGGTCGACGAGCAGTGCCTCCGACAGCCACGAGCCGCCCAGGTCGGTGCCGTCGACGGCGGCCTTCAACGGACCGACGGGCGCATACCCGGAGCGCGCCTGGAGCTGCTGGTCGACGATGGTCACCAGCCGGCGGAGCCGTGGCACGTCGAACGGGTAGTTCGACAGTACGTCGATGCGGTCGGGTGCGGGCATCACGAAGAGGCGGTTCTGGCGGAGCAGGCGCTCCACGAGCCGGTGCAGTTCGGGTGGCTGGTTCTGCACGAACAGGCTGAGCACGACATCGCCCCCCGCCTTGCGGAAGTCGGCGAGCAGGTGCTCGAGCACGCGCGACTGCCGCTGCGCCGCCGGGCACGCGTTGCCGCGGCCGAGCATGCGTACACGCGGGTCCACGGCGAGCCGGTCGAGCACGAGCCACGCAGTGCGCTGGTCGACCTTCTCCTCGGCCAGCAGCGCCGTCACGTCGTGGCGTCCGCCCATCGCGCAGATGCGCCGTGCCATGCGCTCCGCGAGCGGTCCCGCGGCCAGCAGCTCCTTCGCGTGTCGGTCGCGCAGCGACCAAGTCTCGGGGCCGAGCATCAGGAACGACGGGCTCCCGCGCAGCATCCGTTCGATGCGTCCGCGCGACGCGCGGCGGAAGCGCTCACGCCATGCGAACACGACGTCGTCGAGTCGCATCGGCTCGACGGCCTCGAGCATCAGGTCGACGAGGCGCTTCTCCGCGGAGCGCGGATCGGCCACGGCCACCTCGCCGAGGGCCGGGTCGTTCCCGATGGCGACCCGGAGTTCCTTCTTCAGCAGGTGGAGCAGGAGGCCGCGCGGTACTTCGAGCTGCTCGGCGGCGAGTTCGTTCCGCAGCGCGTCGATCGAGAGCGGGAGCCGCTGCGGTCGGACGATGCGCGGCAGGGTGCGCAGCAGACGGCGGAAGCGGCGCGGCGCCGCCTGGCAGAGCAGGCCGGCGTGGATGTGGAACTCGCGCGGGAAGCAGAAGGCCAGGATGCGCGCGCCGAGCAGGCGGTCCGCGGTCTCGCGGCCGAGCGTGGCGAGCAGCGAGTCGTCTCTTGCGTCGCGCGGGTCGAGCACGCCGTCGAACGCCTCGAGGTCGCGGCCGGCTTCGTAGCGCAGGCGCCCCAGCAGCGCCGACGAACGCTCGTGCATGCGCGCCCGCACCTGGCGGATCCGTTCGTCGAGGCGCTGCAGCGAGATCTTGAGGCGCGCCGCGATCGCCGTGCGCGGCATCGTCGTGCCGCCGACGCCGGCGACGAGGTCGAGCACCTCGCGTTCGTCGGGCGCGAGTCCGGCGGCGAAGCGTTCGTGCAGCGGACCCTGTTCGTTCTCCGACGGAGCATTGTCCGCGAGCTTCGCGCCGAGTGCCTTGCGGACGAGTTCGGCGCCGTCGGGTCGAAGCCAGCCGTTCTTCGCGAAGGCGCGGGCGGGCAGACCCAGCAGATCGCCGAGCGTCCGGATCGACCGTTCTTCGAGGCGCTGCGCGAGATCGGCCGGGACGTCGAGGCCGGCGAGCGGCGTCTCCAGCCAACTCGCCGGCAGGAGGCGCTGTGCGGCGGTCGGTGCGGACGTCTTCTGGCGGGCTCGCGTGCGGGTCATGGGCGTGCAGGTCGGATCGAGCGGAAGGTCTTCGCGGTGTCGCGTCGGCGAAGGGCGAGTTCGAGCACTTCGGCCGGCATCGCGTTCCGCAGTTCGTCGGCGCTTGCGCCGGCGCCGAGCAGCGCCTCGGCGGTGCACAGCTTCACCTTGGGGCACGGCGTCGTGACGAGCATGGTCCGCAGCACCGGTGCGGCGCGGTCCATCGGCAGCTCGGCGAAGAGCTGGGCGGCGCGCAGTTGCCGCGCGGTGTCGGTGGCGTCCGTCGGCACGATCCCGAGCAGCGAGTCGGCGTCGCACCGCGCGAACGCGCGACGCAGGAGGCCCGCCTGGTCGTCGCGCGGCGTCGACAGGTACGTGACGGCCAGGGCGTCGAGCATCGCCGGGTCCTGCAGGCGGGCGACCGCGTCGGCCAGGGGCGCAGCCGCGGTGCGGCCGGTCTGGACCGCGCGAACGAGCGCATCGACGAGCCGAAGCCGGTCGGCAGCGCCGGGTGCCAGCACTGGCAGCACCGCGAGCGCCTCGGCGGCGTCGTTCGCGATGCGGGCGTCGGTCGCGTCGAGCGCGGCGACGAGCACGGCCGTCACGTCCGAGTTCGCCGTCGACAGCAGGGTGCGTACGTGTGCGACGACTGCAGCGTCGTCGGAGAGCACGCCGCGCGCGCCGCCGAGCGGATGCAGGGTCGCGCCCGTGCGGCGCAGGAAGAGCAAGCAGCGATCGCCGGGTGCCAGCGCGAACAGGCTGCGGCCGCAGCACGCGCCGGCGGGTTCCATCAGGAAGAACGCCGGTTCGACACCGCCCTTCAGGACTTCGTCGGCGCGGAATTCGAGACGGTGCCAGTCGGGCGATGGGTCGGTCGCGGCGACGACGGTGGCGCGAACGACGACCGCCGCGTCACGCGAGCACGCGAACAGCGTGGTTGCGCGGTCCTGCGCCGGAGCGATCACCGGCAACAGCGCGACGGCGAGGAGGTGCGAGAGGAGTCGATTCATCGGAGCAGCACCCGCTGGCGAAGGTAGGCCAGGTCGATGTCGCGGAAGTGGTAGTCGAGCGTCGTCATCGCCTCGTAGCCGACGGACGCGGCCATCACCTCGGCGGCGTTCGCGTACGAGTCGTGCAGCGAGGAGTCGCCGAACAGGCCGGTCGGCGAGGCGCCCGGGGCGACGAGGCCGACCGAGTGGCCGACTTCGTGCGCGAGGATGATTCCGATCACCGTGGCCCAGTCGTCGGCCGCGTCCATGATCGTCTGCCACCGCGCGCGCTCCGGCCCGCTCCCCGTCGCGTAGTCGAACGACGGCGAGAGCACCACGGAGTCGAGCGCGTGAGCACCGGCCGCGATGCCGCCCATGTCGGGGCACAGCGGCCGGAACTTCTGCGCGAACAGCGTCTGGAACGACGGCCAGACCTGGGCGTGGATGCGCGTCTGGTAGAGCCACATCTCGCCGGGAAACACGCCGAGCCCCGGCGACGTCGCGATGTTGCGTTCGCTCGGGTTGCCGTTGCGGTAGTCGTAGTAGGCGCGGCCGAGCACACCCGTGCTCTCCATGCCGTACGTGCGCTGCGAGCTGCCTTCCGGGTCGAATCCGCCGAGCGCCATCTGCATGTGCGCGATGCCGATGGGCTGGCGTTCGCTGAAGCGGAGCGCGACCGATCCGCCGTCGATCGGCTGCCCCCGATCACCGCGACCGAAGAGCTGGTTCGACTTCGCGAGGATGCCGGCGAGCACGATGCCGCGCACGCGGGCGTTGCTGCCGATCGGGTCGCCGACGGTCCCGAGGCCGAGGCGGAGCATGTCGTCGTCGAAGTCGGCGACGCCGTTGCCGTTCCGGTCGAGGTCCGTCCGCACCCAGACGACCTGCGTGCGCTCGAACGGCAGCATCTTCCCGTCGGGAGTCGCGACCGTGACGCCCAGGCTCGCCGAGGTTCCGACGTTGCCGGCGAGGTCGCTGACGCGCGCGGAGAGCACCCAGCCGCCGTCGGCGAGCGGCGTCGTCTCGGGCATCGTCACGGACCATGTCCCGTAGCCGAACGTCGCCTTCGCGAGCAGCGTCGAAGCGCCCGGCGCGGAGCCAGGACCCGTGCAGACGATCTCGACCGAGCCCATGTCGGGCCACTGACTGCCGGTGTCCGTCGCGTTCACTTCGACCGTGAATCCGCTCGGCGGCAGCACGAGGCCGGCGCTGCGCGACGCCTCGATGCCGTTCACCGACAGCGTCACGACCGGCGCGGTCGCGTCCGTCGTGGCGCCGGTGCGGAAGCGCGCCGTCTGGTCGGTGGCGAACCAGTTGCCCGTAGTGCGGCGCGGTCCCGACGCGCCGCCGAGCACGCGGAGGCGGTAGTAGGTGAACGCGCTGAAGGGCACCGACGGCGTGAAGTGCACCGTGCGGTCGCCTTCGTCGACGGTCGTCTGGCCGGGTACCGCCTGGCCGGCGTCGGTCAGCACCTGGACAGTGGCGCTCGAGATCGTCGCCCGGTCCATCGCGGCGTCGAAGAGGAAGCTGACGCGGGAGTTCGGTGCCACGCCGACCGCGCCTTCGGGTGGGAGCATCACGACGCCGGGCGACCCGGCGTCGGGCGACGTCGTGAACGACACCGTCGTGTCGCTCGTACGGACGTTGCCGGCGACGTCGCGCACGCCCTGGTGGCCGCCGCGAACGGTGATCGAGCAGGTGGTGTTCGTCGGCAGGTTCAGCACCGGCGTCACGCGGATGGTGGCGGGGCTCGGCGTTTCGACGACAGCGGTCCACGGGGCGCCGCCGACGGTCATCGTCACCGTCGACGTGCCGACCCACGCGGCGTCCATCGCTTCGTCGAAGACGATCGTCGCGATCGCCGACGCTGGCACGCGCGTCTCGGCGTCGGCGGGACTGCTCGACACGATCTGCGGTGCAGTCCCGTCCGTCCCCGTGCGAAACGACAGCGCCTGCGTCGCCTGGAGCACGTTGCCCGACACGTCGGTCGCCGCTGCGCCGCCGAGCAGGAAGGCCAGCGTGTACGTGCGGCCCTGCTGCAGCGTGACCAGCGGCCGGACGCGCAGCGACCGCTGATCGAGCGGCGTCTCGATCGCGAACGGCACCACGCTGCCGAATTCGTCCTGGAAGAGCAGCGAGGCCGGCTCGACGGTGCCCGGGTCCATCGATTCGTCGAAGGCGAACGTCGGCTGCACGCGCGGCGACACGCCCGTCGTGCTCGTCGTGGGCCACGTCGACAGGACGCGCGGCGACACCGAGTCGGTCGCGGTGCGGAACCGCGTGTTGGTTCCCGTTGCCAGACGGTTGCCGGCGCGGTCGGCGAGCTGGTCGGTCGCGACGACGAAGAACTGGCGATCGCCCGGCAGGTCCGACCACGGGTCGAGTGTCACGGTCGATCCGGACTGGGTGCGGGCGGCCGCGTAGCGGAAGCCGAAGCTGTCGCGGAGGTACAACGAGTTCTCGTTCACCGACGCGGCGCCGAGCGGTTCCGAGAAGGTGAGCGCGAACGTCCGGGTGCGCGACTGGTTCGTGCTGTTGTCGACGACGTCGATCGAAACGAACTGGGGCGGCGTCGCGTCGTACGTGCGGAACGCGAACGACTGCTCGGTGTCGAGGATGCGCCCGCTGAGATCGCCGGTGAGCCCCGACAGATGGAACGTGTAGTCGCTCTCGAGATCGAGCGCGCCGCTCGGCGCGAACGCCACCCGACCCTGCGACCCGCGCGACCACTGGCCGGGCACGTTCGTCGACGAGCCGTCCTTGCGCAGCCACGTGTCCTGGTCGCCGAACGTCTCGACCGCCATGGGCGCGTCGAACTCGAACTGGAACACCGTGTCCACCGCCACCTGCACCGCGCCGTCGACGGGGGAATGGCTCAGCAGCTGCACGGAACCGAACGCGGACCCCGTGTTGCCGTCGCCAGAACTGCCGCCGCCGCCACCGCCACAGGCGGTGAGGCTGAGCATGGCAGCCATCGCTGCATGGATCCGTCGTGTGCGCATTCCCTGGTGCCTTCCCCGAGTTGGTCCCCCCTGATCGACTTGAACGGAGCGTGCGTTGAAGTCCCGGATCGAGCCGAAGTTGCGTGCGATGGCACCGGCGCGGAGCGAGCGCCGGCGTGGCATCGGCCGAACGGCCGGTGGGAGTGTCGGGCGCCGCAGCAGGCGGAACGCGTCGTCAGCTGCCGTGCACGAGAACGCGCAGGTCGCGCACGTTCGTGCCGGTCGGCCCGGTGATCACGGTGTCAGCGAGCGCATGCAGCAGCGGGAACGCATCGCAGCGGCGCAGCGCGTCGTGCACGTCGAGGCCTCTGCGGCGTGCGCGAGCCATCGTCGTGCCGTCGACGATCGCGCCGGCGGCCGGGGAGTTGCCGTCGATGCCGTCGGTGCCGCAGGAGAGCACGGTGATCGGCCGGCCGCGGATGCGGCGAGCGCACGCGAGTGCGAACTGCTGGTTGCGACCGCCGGTGCCGGGGGATGGTGGCAGCGGCACGGACAGCTCGCCGCCCGCGACGATCGCGACGGGGTGCGATGGGTGGCGGCGGCGCAGACGATCGAGGCGCGCGAGCAGGTGCGACGCGGCTCGTTCGTAGGGCCAGTCGTCGGTGGTGTCGTCGTCGAAGACCGCGACGCCCGCGTGCGCGAGGTGCCGTCGTGCGAAGTGTCGCGAGTCGCGTTCGTCCTGCACGAGGACGACGGTGATCCGGCGTACGAGCTCGTGGTCCCTGGCCATCGGGGGCAGCAGATCGCCGAGCTGCAGGCGCGAGCGCAATGCCGGGGGCACCGCGGGCCAGAGCCGCAATCGATCGAGCACGCTCCGACAGTCGTCGATGGTCGTCAGCTCCGGCGTCGTGCAGCCGGACGCCACTGCGCCAACGTTCCACGGCGTGGGCGTGTCGGAGACGATCAGCGTGAGTTGCGCGAACGCAGCGCTGGCCGCGAGCGCCAGCCGCCCGCCTTTCACCGCGGAGAGGTGACGGCGGACGGTGTTGATGGCGACGATGCCGGCGCCACTGCCGACGAGTTCGCCGTACAGCGTGCGGAGCTCGTCGAGGGTCACCGCGGGGTCGCCGGGGAGCTCGAAGGTCGCGGACCCGCCGCCCGACACGAGGAAGACGGCGATCTCGTCGGTCCGAACGCTCTGCGCGAGTTCGATCGCGCGACAGGCCGCGCGCATGCTGCCGCCCGTCGGCAACGGATGACCCCCGGCAATCACCTCGAAGGGCGGCAGCGGCGCGTCGTCGGGTTCGGGCGGAACGACGAGTCCGCGCATCGTCGCTCCCGGCAGCGCAGCGACGAGTGCGTTCGTCATCGACCGAGCCGCCTTCCCGAACGCGACGACCAGCAGCGGATGGTGCCGAGCCTGCCGCAACAGACTCGTGCTCGCCATCCGCTGCATGGTGTGCGTTGGATCGAGATCCGCGATCGTGCGCGCGAAGACCTGCCGCAGCAGGTCCTTCACCCGAGCACCGTGGGGTCGACCGGATGCTGCGGCCGTTCGCCGTTGAGCACGGCCGCGCAGTCGCGCGCGGCGAGCGTGCACATCAGCGTGCGAACGCTCGTGACCGCGGAACCGACGTGGGGGAGCAGCACGACGTTCGGCAGCTCGAGCAGGCGCGGGTGCACTTTCGGCTCCTCTTCGAACACGTCGAGTCCCGCGCCCGCGATGAGTCCTTCTTCGAGGGCGGCGACGAGCGCGTTCTCGTCGACGAGCGGGCCGCGCGCCGTGTTGATCAGGAACGCACTGCGCTTCATGCGGCACAGTTCGTCGACGCCGATCGTGTGCTTCGTCGCGGCGGACATCGGCAGGTGCAGCGACACGAAGTCGCTCTGCGCGAGCAGCAGGTCGAGCGGCACGTGGTGCGCATCGAGCTCGGCAGCGATCTCCGCCGG
>JAEUHQ010000080.1 GCA_016794565.1 Planctomycetota bacterium
CTCGTCGCCGACGAGGTCCTCCGCTGGCGCCAGGACTGGGGCGAACACAGCATCCACCCGCTCAGCTTCACGGCCGACAGGACCGTCAGACAACCCGCCGCGTGATCAACGCAACCCGGGCCGACTTCGACCGGCGGGGGCGAGTGATCCACTCGAGGCATCAGTTCCGTCGCGCAGCGCCGCTCGTGCGACGGCAGCGCCCGATCAGTCGACCTTCTTCTTCTTGATCTTCTGGATCAGCTTCGTCGACGAGTGGGACTTCTTGTCCCCCACGAAGACCGCCTTGATGTCGTGCTTCTTCAGCGTGTCCTTCTCGGGCAGCGACTTCAGCGAGTAGTCCGTGCCCTTCGCGTACAGGGTCGGCCGCAGCTGGTCGAGAAGGGCATCTGCGGTCGCTTCCTCGAACGTCGTCACGTAGTCGACGAACGTCAGCGCGGCGAGCACCTCCATTCGTTCGTCCTCGGACACGATCGGGTGCCCCTTGCCTTTCAGTACCTCGGCCGACTTGTCGCTGTTGATCGCGACGACGAGGAGGTCGCCGCGCGACCTCGCGTCCTCGAGGCAGCGTGTGTGACCGACGTGAAGGAGGTCGAACACACCGTTGGTCAGCACGATCACCTTCCCGCTGGCGCGAAGCCCGGCGAGGATCGCGGCGAGACTCTTCCGGTCGGTGACGATCTTGTCCTTGGAGCGCTGTCTGCGAGGAACGACGACCAAAACGTGGCCTCCGGGCGAGGGTCGAGGGCGGGAGGCCGGAAGGATGCCACGCGGAGGTGCCGTCGGCAAACAGAGTTCGGACGGCGTGGGCGACCTACCTCGGGTCGGCCGCTCGATCGTGCAGCGCGAGCAGGCGCCTGGCTTCCGCGAGCAACCAGTCGACCCGTTCGAACGGTTGACTGCCGATGTCCTGCCAACGCACGGCTCCGGCGCCGTCGACCAGGATGGTGCCGTGCAGCGCCATGCCCTCGAAGTCGTCGTGGCAGCCGTACGCGCGGAACGCCGCGAGTTCGGGATCGGCAGCCAGGAGAAATGGCAGCGGCTCGCCACGAGCGGCGAGCTGTTCGCGCAACTTCGGCAGCGGATCGACGCCGATCGCGAGCACGTCGACGCCGAGCGCCGACAGGTCCTTCGATCTGGCGGCGAGGAGATCGAGCTGTGCCATGCAGTGGAGGCACTCGACGCCGAGGAAGAACACGAGCAGCACCGGCCTGCCGTTCTGCTGCGCGAGCGTGCGGCGCGAACCGTCGGTGCACGGCAGGTCGAACGCCGGCGCCGCGAACGGCGCCCAGTGGTGCGGGCCGAGCAACGCGAGTTCCGGCCGCGAGCCGAAGGCCGCGTGGAAACCGGCGGCGTCGGCAGCCACGCCCTGGATGCCGTGGATGTTCACTCCCACGCCGACGCGCTCGACGAGCGGCGAGTCGGGTTCGCGCCCATCGACGAGCCCGAGTCCGACGTTCGCGGCCTCCGCCATCAGATCGCGCAGCCGCGCCGCGTGCTCGTCCTTCTTCGTCGCATCGAACGCAGCAGTGCGTGCGGCCATCAGTCGGCCCAGGGTGGGCGCGCGACCGGCGTTCGCCTTCACTTCCTTCTCCAGGAGGTCGACCGCTCTCTCCGGCTCCCCCGCCGCGACGAACGCATCCGCGAGCAGCGTCTTCGGGAACCCCTCGACCGCCTCGAACTCGACCACCGCGGCCTTCGCCTCGCCGTTCGCGAGCAGCCGCTCCCCGCGCAGTTCGCGCTGCAGGTCGAGCACCGCGCGCACGACATCGGTCTGCTTTCGTGCCGCGTCCTCCAGGACCTTGTCGATGTCCGCCCTCGCCTTCTTCGCCGCGACGGCTTCGTCCTCCGCCTTGTCCAGCGCCGCCGCGCGCGCGGCGCGGGCCCGCACGAGCAGCGGCTCCGTTTCGGCGACCACCTGCTCCGCCTCGGCGAACCGGTGCAGCCGGAAGAGCGCGCGCCCGAGCAGCGACAGACGCTGCACTTCGCCGCGCACCGAGTCCGTGCGGTCGAGGTAGCCGTGGCGCTCGAGCGCGAGCGCTTCGCTCCACATCTCGTGGTCCTCGCAGACCGACGCGAGGCGCGACCGCGCGTCCGCGGCGATGTGGTCCTCGTCGTCGAGAGTGTTCCACTTCGGATGGCGCGGGATCTGGGCCAGGTTCTTCGCGACTTCGAGCGCCTCGCGGCCGCGGCCCGTCCACGACAGGCTGCGCGCGAGCCACTCCTGGTTGTGGCCGTAGTTGTGGATCAGGAACGGCATCACGCGGTCCCGCAGCATCTGCGCATGGTCGACGCGGGCGCTCGCCTCCTGCTGCCACGCGGCTTCGGCGTGCCAGTGCTGCTTGTCGTAGATGTGCCCGGCCATGTGCCACTGGTGCGCGATGCCGGGCGCGCTGGCGCCAAGTGCCGCCGCGGACTTCAGCGCGCGCTCCTTCTTGTCCTGGTCCCACAGGTGGACGCGGTAGTGGTGCGCCGGGTGCAACGGGATCTTCGCGAACACCTGGTCCAGCAGCGCATCGACCGCAGCGCGGCTCGTGATCGGCACCCCGTTGCCCCAGTCGTACGCGAGCCAGATGTGGAGCGCGAGCAACGCCTTCGCTTCGACGTCGTCGGGGAACTCGAACACGATCGTCTCGAGGTCCTTGATCAACGCCTTCGCCAGCCCCTGCTCGTCGCGCGCCTTGTCGTCGTTCGCGGCCGCGAGCGCCTCGGTCGCCTTCTTCACGCGCCCGGCGTCGCCCGACCGCAGCTCGGCGCGAACCGCGTCGTCGATGCGGTAGTACGCGGCGAACGCGTCGATCCACAGCTGCTCCTCCCGCGGAACGCTGGCGGCGCGCTGGACCGCGCCGGCGAGGATCTGCGCGGCTCGCGGCTTGTTCTCGACGTTCGCCATCGCCATCCCCCAGTAGGCCATCGGGCATTCGGGGCACGAGAGCGCGACGGTGCGGAAGCTGCGTTCGGCTTCGAAGTACCAGAACCCGTGCAACTGGCAGACGCCCTGGTCGAACAGACGCTGTGCTGCTGCATCGAGACCCGCCGCAGGGAAGTGCACGTCGGGATTCATCCCGGGCATCTCGTGCGCGGCCGTCCGCGGCCCCTCGTCGAACGCGGACCCGTGGCGCGAATGACCGCGCGGATCTCCGGCCTCCTGCGCGAGCGCGGGAACGGCGAGCAACGACCACACGAGGGCGAAGAGGCGCATCGGCGCACCTTACCGGGGAAATGGCCGGGACACGCCAGCGGCCGCGGAGGCTCCCTCGTAAGGTGCCGCCATGCCGCGCCATGTCGTGCCCGCCGTCGCTGTCGCCCTGCTCGTCCTCGTTCCCGCGCTCGCGCTCGCCCAGGCCCCGGCCCTGCCGGCCCCGCCGCCTTCGCTCGGCAAGGAGCAGTTCCGCGAGCGGCGTGTCGCACTCGCCCGGCTCGTGCAGCAGAAGTACGGCAGCGCGGTCGTGCTCGTGCGCGGCGCCGCGGAGCAGAGCGACATGGGGCCGTTCGTGCAGGACCAGGACTTCCTCTACCTGACCGGCGTGGACGAACCGGGCCTCGCGATGCTGCTCGTGCCCGGCGCGGACGGCGCACTCGCGACGGACGAACTGCTCGTGCCGCCGTTCTCGCGCTTCGCGGCGACGTGGAACGGCGACTTCCTCGCTCCCGGGGAGGAGACGGCAGCGCGCACGGGTTTCGCCGTCGCGGGCAACGTGCGGCAGCTCGGAGCACGCCTCGACGAACTGCTCGCCGCGGCGGGCGACGGCAAGCGTCCGTTGCTGGTCACGCCGAAGAGCGCCGCGCCGCGAATCGGCAGCACGCCGGGCAAGGCCGAAGAGGCCGCGAAGGCGGTGAAGAACGACAAGCTCGACGGCAGGAGGAGCCGCGAGGAAGCGCTCGTCGCTGCGCTGACCGGGAGATTCGAAGGCCTCGAGGTGAAGCCGATCGAGCCGCTCCTCCTGAAGCTGCGCCCGAACAAGAGCGCCGCGGAGATCGAACTGATCCGGCAGGCATCGCGCATCGCTGCCGAAGGCATCGCCGAGGCGATGAAGAGCGCGCGCCCCGGCATGTACGAGTTCCAGCTCGCCGCGGTCGCGCGCTTCGTGTTCTCGCTGCGCGGCGCCGGACCCGACGCCTACGCCGCGATCGTCGGCGGCGGACCGAACGGCTGCATCCTCCACTACAGCGCCTGTACGCGGCGTCTCGAAGCCGACGATCTGATCGTGATGGACTATGCGCCGACCGTGCACGGCTACTGCAGCGACGTGACGCGCACGTTCCCGGCCTCGGGCACGTTCTCGCCGGCACAACGGAAGCTCGTGCAGGACGTGTACGAAGTGCAACAGGAACTGATCGCGATGGTGAAGCCGGGCGTGCGGATCGGCGAGTTGTACGCCGCGTGCGCCGAGAAGCTGGTCGCGCGGGGCTACCGGAACGACCACGGGTGCACGCACCACGTCGGGCTCGCCGTGCACGACCCGTCGGTGGACGAACTGCGCGAGGGCATGATCGTCACCGTCGAGCCGGGCGCGTACCTGCGCGACCAGGGCATGGGCTGCCGCATCGAGGACACCGTGCTCGTGACGTCGACCGGCTGCGAAGTGCTGTCGAAGGACGTGCCGTCGACGCCGGACGCGATCGAGAAGCTGATGGCCGAGAAGGGCATCGTCGACGTGCCGGTCGGCCTGCCGCGCTGACCCCGAACCGGCGCCGCCGGCGAAGAAGTCGACGCGACCGGCCGCGATTCACGTGCACGTTCGTGATATAGGGGTCGCCCCCATGGCCAAGACCGGTCTGCCGATCCTCGAGTTCGTCGCGCGCAACTACAAGAACTTCAACTCGCGCAGCACACGCGACGCACTCTTCGCGTACTGGGACCACGTGCAGAAGGGCGGCCGCATGTACTGGGCCATGGCCGGCGCGATGTCCTCGGCACAGCTCGGCATCACACTCGCTCCCGCGATCCGCGCAGGCCTCGTGCACGGCCTGTCGGTGACGGGCGCGAACCTCGAGGAGTCGCTGTTCCGACTGGTCGCGCACGACAGCTACAAGGACTTCCCCGAGTACCGCTACTTCACGAAGAAGGACGACACCGAGATCCTCCGGCAGCGCATGCGCCGCGTCACGGACACGAGCATCCCCGAGGACGAGGCGTTCCGCGCGGTCGAGAAGATCCTCGTGCCGATGTGGGAGAAGGCGACGAAGAACGGCGAGCGCCGCTTCTGGCACGAGTACTTCTACGAACTCGTGCAGAAGCTGCCGAAGCGCCTCTTCGAGGGCGATCCCGCGGAGTGCTGGCTGCTCGCCGCCGCCGAGAAGAACCTGCCGATCGTCGTGCCCGGCCACGAGGACAGCACGTTCGGCAACATCTTCGCGTCGCACGTGAAGCTCGGCGACTGCAGCGCGTCGATCGTGAAGTCGGGCATCGAGTACATGGGCCAGCTCTACGACGACTACCGCGAGCTGTCGAAGGGCAAGGGCATCGGTTTCTTCCAGATCGGCGGCGGCATCGCCGGCGACTTCCCGATCTGCGTCGTGCCGTCGATCAAGTACGACCTCGAGGAGAAGGTGAAGCCGTGGGCATACTTCTGCCAGATCTCCGACTCGACCACGTCGTACGGCTCCTACTCCGGCGCGACGCCGAACGAGAAAATCACGTGGGACAAGCTCACGGAGTCGACGCCGATGTTCGTCATCGAGTCCGATGCGACGATCGTCGTGCCGTTGATGCTCTCCGCGCTGCTCGAAGCCTGCGCCGACCCGAAGTCCGCCGACGCGATCGTCGCGAAGTCGCGCAAGGAACAGCAGCACTCCCTCGCGCGGTGATGCATCTTCGTACGGCTGTCGGGTAGCCGTCGAACATCGCGACACAGAGCGGCCCGCACTCGGGGAAACCCCTGTGTACCCGCACTTCGGCTGCCGCCGATCAGCGCGAGGTGACGCTCCGTCGGGGTGCTGGGTGGTTCCGCGGCAATCCTGCCTCGTTCGTGCTCGCACTCGCCATCGCGGGTGTGAGCCAGAGCTCCGCCACGCCGCCACAGGACCACGAGGCGAAGACGCGCGCGGCGATCCTGCGCGCCAGCATCGTCCTCAAGATCGCGGGCTACCTGTCCGTCGACGCTCCCCCGTCGGCGAAGCCGCCGGAGAAGTACCGCATCGCCGTCGTCGGCACCGATGAAGTCGCCGCCGCGATCACCGCGCACCTCCCCGGCAAGAAGGTCGGCGCGACGCCGGTCGTGGTCGTCGAGCTCCGGCCCGCCGACGCCGCCGAAGGGAAGGGCCTCGGCTCCTACGACCTGATCTACGTGGCTGCTTCGGTCGACGAGGAACAGGCGAAGAAGATCGTCGCGGCGCACTCCAGGGCGCCGGTGCCGCTCGTGTGCGAACGCGCCGGCTTTGCCGCCGCCGGAGGCACCGTGCAGCTCTTCGTGCAGGACAACGGCGTGCGGTTCGAGGTCAATCTCGACGCACTGAAGAAGCAGGGCGTGCGCGCCGATCCACAGCTGCTGAAGCTGTCGAAGAAGGGGCCGTCGTGAGCCATGCCCGCGGCTCCCTGCGTCGGCGACTCACCGCGATCTGCACGACGCTGACCGTCGCGGCCCTGGTCGCCACCGGGATCGACTCGTGGAACCGCGAACGTACGACGCTCGAGGAAGACACGGCGAACCGTCTGCAGACCCTCGCCAACATGGTCGCGCTGAACACGCGTTCCGGCGTCGAGTTCGACGGCGTCGACGACGTGCTCACGTTCCTCGACACGGTCATGGCGCTGACCCACGTGCAGGCGATCGCGGTCTACACGCACGAAGGCACCCGCTTCGCCGCCGCCGGTCAGGTCGATCTGCTGCCCGCGCACCGCGACCTCGACTTCTTCCCCGCGGAGGACGCCGTCGCCCGTGCGCCGCTGTCCTACAAGGACTCGCGCGGCGACGAGCGTGTCGGTCAGGTCCTGGTGCGCGCGTCCGGAGAGCCGACGCGCGCACGGCTCGCCGTCTACCTGAGACGCCTGCTGGCCACGAACGCACTCGCGCTGTTCGCCCTCGGCTTCACTGCGTGGTGGCTCGTGAGCCGCCTGCTGAAGCCGATCGCCGATCTCGTCCGAACGACGAACGAGGTCCGCCGAACGGAGGACTACTCGCTCCGTGCCGAGCGAACCGCGGACGACGAGGTCGGCACACTCGTGGCCGCCTTCAACGCGATGCTCGAAGCGATCTCGGCGCGCGACGCGCACCTGGCGGGAAACGCGGAACGGCTCGAGCACCAGGTGCGCGAACGCACGGCCGAGCTCCGCCGTGCACTCGACGCCGCCGAATCCTCGACCCGCGCCAAGTCGACGTTCGTCGCGAACATGAGCCACGAGATCCGGACGCCGCTGAACGCGATCCTCGGCATGGCCGAGCTGGCGCTCGAGGCGGAGGACCCGAAGGAGCTGCGCGAGTACCTCGGCGTGATCCGGAGCGCCGGCTCGAACCTGCTCGGCGTGCTGTGCGACATCCTCGATCTCTCGAAGATCGAGTCCGACCGGCTCGAACTCTCGGCGGTGCCAACCGAACTCGAGTCGCTGCTGCTCGACGCGCTGCGGCCGCTGACCGCGCGCACACACAGCAAGGACCTCGAGATCTCCTGCTCCGTCGACCCGGCGCTCGCGGCCGGGTACCGCGTCGACGACGTTCGCATGCGGCAGGTGCTGACGAACCTGGTCGGCAACGCGATCAAGTTCACCGAGTCGGGTTTCGTGCACGTCGCGGTCCGCCGCCGCAGCACGGGCAACGGCGGCTTCCACCACGTCGAGTTCGCCGTGAAGGACAGCGGCGTGGGCATTCCCGCGGATCGACAGCGGGCCATCTTCGAGCCGTTCACGCAGGCAGACAGCACGATCACCCGGCGCTTCGCGGGGACCGGCCTCGGACTCCACATCACGGACCGGCTCGTTCGGCTCATGGGCGGCTCCATCGACGTGCAGAGTCAGGTCGGCATCGGCACCACGTTCACGGTCGTCGTGCCGCTCGAACCGTGCGACAGTCCGCTGCCCCCCGCCCCGGCGGTGCCCGCGGGCACGCGGATCGTGCTCGTGAGCCGATCCGAGATGCAGCGCACGTCCTTCGCCGCTCTCGCTGCGCGGCTGCCCGCCGGGTTCCTCGCGCTCGACTCGCTGGACGCCCTGGCCGCAGCCTGCCCCCTGCAACCGGGAACCGTCGTCGTCGCCGACGACCGCGACCCCGACCACGACGTGTCCCTGTGCACGATGGTGCCGCCGGACGCCGACGGCGTGCGGCCGCTGCTGCTGGCGACTGTGTTCCAGGAGCTCGCCACCACCGCGGCGCGCTGCCGGGACCATTCCTATGCCGGCTACGTGACGAAGCCGGTGTCGTCGCGTGAACTCGCCCTGCGCATCGCGCGCCCCGGCCCCGCCGCCGGCGCATCGATCACGCCATCGGCTGCGCCGACGCAAGCCCCGGTGCACGGGCTGCGCATCCTGGTCGCCGAGGACAACGCCGTGAACCAGAAGCTGATCCAGCGCATCCTCGTTCGCGACGGACACGACGTGACGATCGCCCCGAACGGCCGCGTCTGCTGCGACGCGTGGAGTCGCTCGTCGTTCGACCTCGTGCTGATGGACATGCAGATGCCCGAGATGAGCGGGCTGCAGGCAACCGAGGAGATCCGTCGTGCCGAGAAGGGCACGGGCCATCGCATCCCCATCGTCGCGCTCACCGCGAACACCACCGTGGAGGACCGCCGCGCGTGTCTCGACGCCGGCATGGACGAGGTCCTGCCGAAGCCGGTCTCCATCCCGAAGCTCCGCGCGACGATCGCCCGCTACGGCGGATCCACCTTCGAAACGATGTCCACGAACGAGGCGCGAGTCCGATGACCGAACCGTTCCGCATCCCGCTCCTCGCCTTGCTCGCGGCCTCCTGCATCGGCGCCCTGCCCGCGCAGGACCCGGCTCCGTCGACGGATCGCCCGGCGGGCCCCGAACTCGAACTCATGGACCTGAGCCTCGAAGAGCTCATGGAGGTCCCGGTCGAAGTCGCGGGCCGCCAGAGCGAGGCGATGTCCCACACGGCGGCCGCCGTGTTCGTCCTCAACGAGCCGGAGATCCGACGCTCGGGCATGCGCTCCGTCGGCGAACTGCTGCGCCTCGTGCCGGGCCTCGTGATCTCGCAGGACGTCCCGGGCGCGTACGGCTTCGGCAGCCGCCTCGGCGAGTACCAGTTCAGCGGCATGCTCGTGCTGATCGACGGGCAGCGTCTCTACACCACCCTGCTCCGTCGCGAGTACTTCCAGGCGATCGACCTGCCGATCGGCGTGATCGAACGCATCGAGGTGGTCCGCGGCCCGGGCGGTGCGCGCTGGGGCGACAAAGCGTCGCAGGGTGTCATCAACATCGTGACGAAGAAGGCGGCCCAGGCCCACGGAGTCCGCGCGACGGGCGTCGTCGGCACCGAGGAGCGCCTGCTCGGTTCGTTCCGCGCGGGTGCCTCCGTCGGCGAACAGTCCGACTTCTACGTGTTCGGCAAGATGGCCCAGCGCGACGGCGGCCATCCGGACACGAGCGGCGACCGCTGGGACAACAACAGCCTCGGCATGCGGCTCGACACCGTGCTCGCGCCGGGCGTCGATCTCACGGTCGACGGGCTCTACCACGACAGCTTCCTCGGCGACTCGTACGAGATCGCGCCCGGCTTCACGTCGATGAACATGATCAAGGGCGGCCACGTGAAGGCCAAGGCGACCGTGGCGCACGACGAACGCCACACGTCGGAGCTTCGCGTCGCGTTCGACGGCTACGACCAGGACATCCGCGACTTCCAGGACCAGGTCCCCGACGAGTTCCTGCGCTACCGCGAAGAGCTGTTCGAAGCGTCCGTTCGCCATTCGTGGCAAGTCGCCGACGACCACCACCTGTCCGTCGGCCTGGGTATCCGCAGCCTCACGGTCGAGAACTTCCGGGTCATCGCCGCGACCGGCGAGGAATACAACGAGACGCGCGGCGACCTCTTCGCGTCGTGGGACTGGGACCTCGGCAAGCACGTGCGCCTCACCTTCGGCGGCAACGTCGGCTACCAGGACGGACTCGACGGCAGCGGCGTCGATGCCCAGCCGGATCTGCGGCTCGCGTGGACACCGGAGAGCGAGCTGACGGTGTGGGCCGCGGTCGGCGCGAACAGGGAGCCCGACCGCAAGATCGCCGACTCCGGCGTGCTCGTGCACCGCCGCTCCAGCAGCCTGCTGTCGTACGAGCTCGGCGTGCGCCGCCGTTTCGGCGAAGTGCTCATGCTCCAGCTGGACACGTTCGCGTACGACGTGCGCGACCAGCTGAACGGTTTCGGCACCGACCCGGGCTCCGGCGCCACCACGTACGAGACGGGCGGCCGCACGACCGCGTTCGGCGGCGAAGCCATCGTCACGTGGAAGCCGATCGAACACCTGCGCACGACGACGTGGCTCGCGGTGACCGAGGCGAACTCGCGCAACATCGACGAGACGCAGTTCACCACGCCGGAGAACGACGTACCGCCGCTGCGGGGCGGCGCGACGATCGGCTTCGATCCGGTGCCCGGACTCGAGCTCGACACGAACATCCTCTACATGCAGCGCCGCGACGGCATCCCGAAGTGGTGGCGCGTCGACCTGCGTCTCGGCTGGCGCGCGAGCGAGAACACGTCGATCGACCTGGTCGGACAGAACCTCACCGACCCCCACCACCAGGAGT
This sequence comes from Planctomycetota bacterium, assembly GCA_016794565.1. Taxonomy (GTDB): domain Bacteria; phylum Planctomycetota; class UBA1135; order UBA1135; family UBA2386; genus JAEUHQ01. The sequence goes on from JAEUHQ010000080.1 coordinate 10,703, forward strand.
ACTACTACCTGGAGGAAGCGGAGCGCGGCGTCTACCTGATGGTCACGCACCGCTTCTGACGGAGCGCGGCGTCCGGACCGCGATCGCGCGAGCCCGTCACGTGCGCTCGAGCCAGAGCGAACCGCCGCCGTAGAGCACGCCGCGCGGATGGGCGAGCGCCTTTCGAACCGCCTCCGGCATCGTGTGGAACGCCCAGCTGCAGCCGAACAGGACGCGGAACGCGGTCGAATACATGAGCAGCGCCCGCAGCACGTACTGCTCGTTCCAGCTGCGGTTCTCGCCGATCACCCATTCGCGCGGGTACTCGCGCGGCAGATGGATGTCGTGCACGTGGATCCGCACACCCGGTGCGAGCCGCGGCAGCACCTCGAAGAACAGGAAGTTCACGTCGCTGCCGGTCTTCGCGACGTGCGACGAGTCGATGAACAGGACGTCGCCCGCACCGAGGCGCAGGAACGGCTCGAGCCCGACGTGTTCGACACGCTGCTGCAGCAGCCGGGTGACGCCCGGCAGCGTGCCCTTCCGCAGGAAGGGGCGCGGGTACGGCTCGATGCACGTGAAGTCCATCGCCCGGTCGAACTGCCGACGGCTCACGTCCGCCGTGAGCAGGGTGGAGTAGCCGGAGCCGACTTCCACCATGCGCTTTGGCTTCCACTCGGAGAGCAGCACGAACAGCGAGCGCGAATCGAGCCACGAGAACTGGCTGTTGCGTGTGTAGAAGCGATCGAGATCCGGCGTGTCGGGCAGTGTCTCGGGGTAGTCGTATTGCGGCAGGTGCCGCGGGAAGTACTCCCCCAGCACCGTCTCGTGGTGTTCGCGGTTCCACTCGATGCCGAGGATCTCGGGTGCTGCGGGCCAGATCTCCGCCTCGCGGGCGACGACGTCCGCCGTGTCGACGACGGGCGAATAGAAGTGACCGTCGGGGAACGCGGCTTTCGTACGCGGTTTCATCGGGAGAGTCTCATCGCGGCAGCCAACCGAGCTCCGACAGCCGCTGGAACACGGCTTCGGCCCACCATTCGTGCACCATCGGCGTCGGATGGGGATCGGTCGCCGACAGCGCCAGCGGCGAGCCGAGCAGGGCCGCGTGGCCGTTGTCGTGCAGGTACCGGTTCACGCGCTCGCCGATCTGAACGACGGGCAGCGGGATCGCGTCGCACACGGCGCGCACCTCGCGCCACAGGTCGTGATGGCAGGTCACGAGCACCGGGAAGCCGTTTGCCTTGCCGGCGGCGGCGATGTCTTCGAGCGCGCGCCGGAACGCACCGAGCCCGACGAGGTGGCGGTACTCCGGCGGCACGCGTTCGGGGTCCTGCTCGAACGCTCCCGCGTCACGCATCGGCGCCCACACGAACGGGCCGTGCAGCTCCTCCTCGCGCCAGGGCGCCGATCGCTTCACGAGGTCCCAGAGGAACGAGTGGTCGAGGCGCCAGTAGTCCGGCCGGCGCCACAGGTAGTTGGGCAGATCGAGGTCGTTGCCGACGAAGTCGACGAGCACGAGGTCGGGCGCGAACGCGAGCCCCTTCTCGCGCAGCACGCACGCCTCCATCGCGGTGTTGTAGCCGGGCACCGCGGTGTCGATCGCCTCCACGACGCGGCCGGGCGCCGTCTTCTGCACGAGGGCCTCGAGCCGCGCGAGACCGGTGTCCTCGTAGCGGACGCCCCAGCCGAACAGCACCGAATCGCCGAGGCCGACGATGCGCCACGCACCCGGCGGTTTCTCCTTCGTGCGCGACGGCCCGCGGAAACCGAACTCGTTCGTGCGCACGGGCACGCCGAGGAACTCGACGTCGAGGTCGGGCACGAGTTCGAAGACGATGTCGTGGTGCCGCGCCGCGCGGATCAGGTGCCCGAGGCGCACCGGGCGCCCCGGCATCGGCTGCGCGACGTCGTGCTCGCGGTGCTGCGACGCGGAGACCATGTCCGGGTCGAGGACCGCCCACCCGATGCGCACCGCGATCTCGGCGCAGACGCCGGCCGCGACGCAACCGATGGCGAGCAGTGCGAGCCGCGCCCGCCAGCGGCGCGAACGACGAAGCGTGCGATCACTTGCCATCGACCACCAGATCGACGAGCTGCCGCGCCAACGCCTGCAGCTTGACGCCTTCGAGGTTGCACAGGACGGCGACCGCGACGCGACGTTCGGGCAGGAGCAGGAGGAACGTGCTCACACGCGACTGGGCGCCGCCGTGGTAGACCTCGCGGATCCCGCGCCGCTCCGCGACGCGGAAGCCGAGCGCATAGTCGATCGTCGCGCCCGCGCTCGTCTTCTGCGGCGTCCACATCGCGGCGAGCGTCTCGGGAGCGACCAGTTTGCCCTGCATCAGGACCGCGGCGAAGCGGACGAGATCGTCCGCCGACGAACACAAACCGCCGCCGCCGAGTTTGTACGAACTGTCCATCAGCTCGCTGTTGCGCAGCACGCCGCCCTCGCGAACGTAGCCCTGTGCGCGGTGCCGCACGATGCGCCGCAGGTCGTCGTCCTGCAGCGTCGGCGCCTCGCACGGTCCGGCGATGCGTTCGCGCACGAGATCGCCGAACGACTGCTTCTCCGTCTTCTCCACGACGGCGGCGACCAGGTTGTAGCCGTACGTGCTGTAGAGGTACTTCGTGCCCGGCTCGTGCAGCAGCGGATCGTTCGCGAACCGAACGAGGCCCTCGACCTGCGTCGCGTAGTGCACGGTGCTCTCGGGCTCGCCGCGGTAGTGACGCACGCCGCCCATGTGCGCGAGCAGCTGCCGCGTCGTCACCGGCCACGCCTTCTCCGGCCACTCCGCCACGATCGTGTGCACGTCGCGATCGAGATCGAGCCGGCGCTGCTCGACGAGCTGCATCGCGAGCACCGCGGTGATCGGCTTGCTGATCGAGCCGAGCCGGTACACCGTCGCCGCCGTCGCGGACACCTCGTTCTCCACGTCCGCGAAACCGAACCCACGCTGGAACGAGAGCGTCCCGTCGACGCCGATCGTGCACGAGAGGCCCGGGATCTGCAGATCGCGCATCGCGGCCTCGATCGCGGCCACGGCTGCCGGTGCCCAACGCGGCTCCTGCGACGGCGAGTGCATCGCGAGCGTGGCTGCAGCGAGCAGCGCGGACGAGGCGGAGCGAACGAAGCGGCCGGCGAACCGACGGGACGAGGTCATGAGAGGCGCGCGCAGCGTAGCGGGCCTCCCCCTTCCTGCGAGGGACTGCCGGACGTGTGGTAGCTTGCGCCGGATGATCGCTCGCGAGCTCGTCGGCACCGCCAGCGTTCCCGGGCATCGCGGCGAGCTTCGGTGTTACCGGCACGATCGTGACTTCGCGATCTGGATCGACCGGACGGAGCTGATGAGCAGCCGTGTGCACGGGTCCGAAGAAGCACTGGCGGAACTCGGGCTCGCCCACCTCGGAGACCGCGCCCAGTCCCGCGTCCTGATCGGCGGACTCGGCATGGGCTTCACGCTGGCGCGCGCACTGGCCCTCGTCCCGGACGACGCGACGATCGACGTCGCCGAGATCGTGCCCGCGGTCGTCGAGTGGAACCGCGAGCTGTTCGGCCACTGCGCCGGCCACCCGCTGCGCGACCCGAGGGCGCACGTGTTCGTCGGCGACGTCGCGGATGCGATCGCTGCCGCGAAGGCGGAGTACGACGCGATCCTGCTCGACGTCGACAACGGACCCGAGGGTCTCTCGCGGCCGGCGAACGATCGCCTGTACGACCCGCGCGGCCTCGCGGCGATCCACACGGCCCTGCGGCCGGGCGCCGTGCTCGCCGTCTGGTCGTCGGCCGACCACCACGCGTTCGAGGCGCGGTTGCGGCGCGCGCCGTTCCGGGTCGAGACGCACCACGTCCGCGCCCGGCGCTCGAAGGGCCCTCGCCGCACGATCTGGGTCGCGGCGCGGAGGTGACGTCGCTCAGCGCGGCCGGCTGCGGTTGCCCGCCTGGTTCTTGGCGACGGTGTTCGCCGGGTCGTCCGGCGGCGGCAGGTGAACGCCTTCCTTGTCGAGCAGGAGCTGCAGCCCCGCGCGCACGGCCTCGCTGGGCGAGCTGTAGCGACCGTCGCGCACGAGCTGGAACACCGCCTGCGCCATCGCGACGGGGATCGTGACACCGAGCGTCGTCGCCTTCTGGTTGCGCGCCATGCGCGAAGGTCTACCACGCGCGGCCCGCACCGCGCAGCGACGATGACGGATCCTCCTGGCCGCGTATCCCGCGCCGCCTTCCCGGCAACCGGTTCCGACTCGAGCCTGGAGCCGTGCGCGCGAGTGCGCGACCGCTCGGCCGCGCTCGCCGTGTGCGACTCCGCGAGGCGGCCGGCCCTAGAAGGCCGACACGAAGAACGCGTTCGTCGTCACGAGGCCGGTGGGTTCGAGCGAGACCGCCTGACCGAAGAACGAGATTGGACGGACCGACGGCGGCAACGGCAGCACGTACTCCGGACTCCAGACCGGCATGAAAACGAGCACGTCCGGCGACGACACCAGGAGACACGGCATCGGTGGAGCCGCGTTGACGACGATCGGCTGCGCCGACAGCCCGAGCACGAGCACGAACGGCGCACCGAAGCCGTCGAAGCCCATCTCGAAGCGCAGGTCCGCGGTGAAGGTCGGGACCGCCGTCAGCCAGCGGGACGGGTCGCAATTGCCAACCACGGATGCAGTCGCGATTCCGGGAAGCGGAGTCACGACCAACCGAGCCCTGGGAGCCACGACCCCCGGACCGAGCAGCGTGGTGTCGGTGCGGATGCGGATGCGCCACGGCGTCGGGCCGAGCAGACCGACGGTCCCGGTACTCATCGAGCCAAGCGAATACTCGTTCGAGCCGTCGTCGCCGGAGTCCAGGACGAACATCTGCTGGTTCGGGCCGCTGGGAACGGGTCCTTCCTGCACCACGTCGATCCTGGCGAACATCGCCTGCGGGTTCGTGAGTTCGACGACCCAGTCGGTCGGGCCGAGGTGCGCGAACGCCGGATTGCCGAGCGACGCCAACGAAGCGAACTGCTGGAAGACGACTTCCATGCGCGTGGCACTCGACAGCACCGACCAGGCGAGCTGTGCGAAGGCGATGTCTCCCGGTCCCGGATTCACCGACGCGGTGAGCAGCGGCATCGCCGCGATCGGCCCTGCAGGCAGGGTCGCCGTCTGCGACTGCAGCCCGTGCGAGGCTGTGACCGTGATCGGCGACAGCGCGGTGAGCGTCACCGACTGGCCGGTGGCCGTGGCGGACAGGGCGAGCAGAACGAAGGCGCGATGTTTCATGGGCTCACTTCTCGGTGACGTGTGATAGCCAGGTGACGGCGCCCGGGAACAGCTCGTTCGGACCGAAGGAGGCCGTGCGACATCGCTGGATGCCCCGGACATCCCGCCGCTTCGTGCGAACTCGCTCCGTTGCTTCGGACGCGCCGGTCGGGCACGCTCGCGGAATGGAAGCGGCACCGATCCCGCGCCCGAACGAACGCCTGCTCGCGCGGGTCGTCCCGTACTGGCTGATCGCCGACGGCCTGGGCGCCGTGGTCGTCACCGGCCTCGCGTGGTTCGTCGCGCGGCCGCTGCTCGTGGACAACTGGAAGGCCTGGTCGCCGACGTACGACAACGTGCTGCTCGGCTGCTGCCTCGGCCTGCTCGCGCTCACGATCCTGTCGCCGCCGCTCGCATGGCTGCGATGGCGCTTCGCGTTCCTCGGCGACCTGCTGCTGATGCGCTACGGCATCCTCTTCGTCGAAGAACGCGCGGTGCCCGTGAAGCGCATGCAGCACGTCGATCTCGTGCGCGGCCCGATCGAGCGCCTGTTCGGGCTCGCGACGCTCGTGGTCTTCACCGCGGGCAACGAAGGCTCCGCGTTCCGGGTGCCCGGCCTGTCCGCCGCCCGCGCGCAGGAACTTCGCGACCGCATCGTCGAGGCTCGTGGTGACGGACGCCTCTGAGCCCCCGCACGAAGGCGACCCGGCACCGGTCGCGCCGCGGCCGAACGACGTGATCCTCGCGCGCGGCCACCTGCATCCGGCGATCCTGCTGCTGCGGCTCGTCGACGTGCTGCGGCAGGTCGCGGTGTGGGTGCTGATCGGCGTGTTCGCCGCCCGCTGGGCGCTCGTCGCCGCAGGCGTGCTCTTCCTGCTGAACCTCGGCTACGCGGTCGCGCGCTACCTGACGCTCGAATACACGCTGACGCCCGAGGAACTGCGCATCAGGGAAGGGCTGCTCGAGCGACAGGAGCGCCGCATCCCGCTCGATCGCATCCAGGACCTCGGCTTCGAGTCGACGATCCTCCGTCGCGTGCTCGGCCTCGTCGTCGTGCAGGTCGAGACCGCGTCGGGTCGCGGCGTCGAAGCGCGCCTCGACGCGCTGTCGCGAGCGGACGCGGAGCACTTGCGGGCAGTCCTGCTCGCGGCGCGGCGCGGCGGCACGACCAGCGCGGCCGCGGCACCGGCGGATGCGGTTACCAACGCCGCGGCGACGCCGCCCGAGCCCGAACCGGAGTGGGTCGTGCACCGCAGCACGGCCGGTGAACTGCTCCTCCGCGGCATCACGGATCTGCGCCTCTCGGCGTTCGTGCTGGTCGGGTTCGCCGCGCTCGAGTTCGGGGATCGCCTCGGCATGGTCGCGCAGCTGCAGGGCGTCGCGCGCAGCTTCCGCGACTGGGTCGATCGGCTGCCCACGAGCACGGCGATCGTGCTGTTCGCGGGGCTCTTGTTCGCCGTGATGGCGTTCGGCGTCGTCACCGCGACGATCGGCAATCTCGTGCAGTTCCACGGCTTCACGCTGACGCTGCGCGGCGACGTGCTGCAGCGCCGCTACGGCCTCCTGACGACGCGCGCGAAGACGCTGCCGCGCGCGCGCATCCAGCGCGTGGCCGTCGAACAACCGTGGCTGCGCCGCCTGCTCGGTGTCGCCGTCGTGAAGGCCGACTCGGCCGGCGGCAGCCGCAGCGAAGGTGAGGACGCGGCGGGCGGCTTCGACGTCGTCGTGCCGCTCTGCCGCCTGCCCGTCGCCGACGCGCTGCTGCCGGCCCTCCTGCCCGGAATCGAGAACGAACGCTTCGGCTGGCTGCGCGGTTCGCCCCGGCTGGTCGTCCGCACGACGCTGCAAGGCGCGCTGTTCGCGGCGATCACGCTCGCCGCCACCTGGCACGCCGCCGGTGCCCTCGCGCTGCTCGCGCTCCTGTTCGTGCCGGTGTGGGCGCTGCTCGGTGTCCTCGTCTGGCGCAACCTCGGCTTCGCGCACGGCGGCGCGTTCGTCGCGCTGCGCCACGGCGTGATCGGCCGCTACCTCGCATGGGTGCCGACCGCGAAGATCCAGGCCGTCGTCGTGCGCCAGGGACCGGTCGCGCAGCTGCTCGGGCTCGCCGACCTCACGGTCTACGTCGCGGGCGGCTCGCCCACCCGTTTGCCCGACCTCACGGTCGGCGACGCACGGCGCCTCGCGCACGCACTCGCGCAGGACGCCGCTGCGGCGGCCGCGAAGGCCTGGTGACATCCCGCTTCCCGCGGATTCGTGCCACCGTTGGCGGGCGCGGTGCACATGAGCAGCCGTGGACTCACCGACGATCACGATCGGATGCGGCCTCGTGCAGGGCGTGGACGCAGTGCCGATCCGCGTGGAGGCGACGACCCGCAACGCCGGCGACGGCACGCCGCGCCTGCTCGGGCTGGTCGACGCGTGCGTGCGCGAGGCATACCACCGCGTGCTGCAGGCCTTCTTCGCACTCGGCCTGCCGCAGCCGCGCGGGGTACTGACGGTCAACTTCGCGCCGGCCTCGCTGCGCAAGCACGGGAGCGGCTTCGACCTCCCGCTGGCGCTCGCGCTGGCCGGCGCCGGCGGGCTCTTCCCGCCCGAACGGGCGCGCGGCCTGTTCGCGTTCGGCGAGGTCGGTCTGCGCGGCGACGTGCTGCCGGCCCGCGGTGCGGTCAGCGTCGCGCTCGCGGCCCGGCACGAAGGCGGCGCAGTGATGGTCTGCGGCCGGGCCGATGCCGAGGCGTGCGCGATACTCGACGAACTGCCGATCCACGGCGCATCGACACTCGCGGACGCGGTCCTGTGGCTCGCGGGCCGGCGCGACCTGCCGCGGGCCGCACCGGCGCCCGACGCCCGTTCCGACCCCGCGCCCGATCTCGGCGACCTGCGCGGCCTCGCCACGCCCAAGCGCGCCCTCACCGTCGCGGCGGCCGGCGGCCACAACCTGCTCTTCAGCGGTCCGCCGGGCACCGGCAAGAGCGCGATGCTGCGCCGCCTCCCAGGCCTGCTCCCACCGCCCGACCCGACGGAGCGCCTCGCGATCCTGCAAGTACACGCGGCGGCCGGCCTGCCGCTGCCGCCGCCGGCCCGGCGCCCGCTTCGCGCACCGCACCACACCAGTTCGACCGTCAGCCTGCTCGGAGGCGGAGCCGACGTGCGACCGGGCGAGGTGACGCTTGCACACCACGGCGTGCTCTTCCTCGACGAACTGGCCGAGTTCCGCCGCGACGCGCTCGAGGCGCTGCGCCAGCCGCTCGAGGACGGGATCGTCACGGTCGGCCGCGCACGCCACACGGTGACGATGCCAGCACAGTTCCTGCTGGTGGCGGCGATGAATCCGTGTCCCTGCGGCTACCTCGGCCACCGGCAGCGGCCGTGCACGTGCCCGCCACCGGCCGTGGCCCGCTATCGCGCTCGTCTGTCCGGGCCGCTGCTCGACCGCCTCGACCTGCAGGTCGACGTTCCGGCCATGCTGCCGCACGAACTGCGGGCGCCGCCCGATGCCGCGGGCACCACCGCCGCCTTGCGCGAACGTGTTCTGCAAGCGCGGGCGCGCCAGGTCCGCCGCCAGACTCGCCACGGAGTGACCACGACGAACGCACGCCTCGCCGATCGTGCGCTCGAGCAGGCGTGTTCGGGCGACGACACCGCGATGCGCGCCGCGGACGAGGTGCTGCGACTGCACCACCAGAGCGGGCGTGGTCGCGTGCGCCTCCTGCGGCTCGCTCGCACGATCGCCGACCTCGACGACCGCGACATCGTCTGTGACGCCGACGTGCTCGAAGCCGCGGCGCTGCGCGGCTTCCGAGCGCCGAGCCCGCGATGACTCAGTTCGGGATGCGCACGACGGGGCCGGCCGGCCGCGGCCTGCCGGACGTCGGCGGCGGCGCGGCGGGTACGGACTTGCGCGCCACGGGCACACCCTTGTGCGCCGGCTCCGCGAGCGGCCCCTGCTGCTTCGGCGCGATCGCCTGCGCGTCGAGTTCGATCGAGCGCTGCACGAAGGCGAAGTCCGCTTCCAGCTCGTCCCATGCCGCGACCGGAGCGCGGCAGACCAGCACGAGGAAGCTGTCGCGCCACGGGATCACGTCGATCGTCGCCCGCACCGGCGAGGGTCCGGACCGGCTCCGAGCCGTGAGCCGCGAGCGGCTGCGCTCGCGCACGACGACGGATTCGCGGCCTTCGATGCGCAGGTCGGTGTGCAGCAGCTGGAACCAGTTCGCGACCGCGGTGGTCGCCGTGTCCAGGGAGGCTCCCGGTTCGAGATGTTCGATCCGCGATAGTCCGATCGTCGCACCGTGGGCATCGCATTGCAGCGACACCTGGCCGGCGGGCACCTCCTCGCTCGCCTGCCACGCGGGATTCGGCACCCACACGCCGAACGCGCCTCCCGCTTCGGCCACGACGGCGCCCGGGATCGCGCCGCCGCTCGACGCGCGCTGCACGTTCGCGGAGTCGGTCGCGACGGCGACGAGGGCCGGCCCGGCCAGCTCGCGCCGCAGCGTGCGCGACGAGCCGTCGATCCATTCGCTGTTGCGCCCGACCGCCGAACATTCGGCGACTTCGAGCACGCGGGCGACCTTGCCGTCGATCGTGACGCGGCGGCTGCGCGCACCGGAGAACGTGCGTCGCGCCATCTCGTCGGTCGCCGGGTCGAAGATCGGCATCGCCGCCTCGACGCCCTTCGCCTGACGCGCCATCGCACGGGCGAGCAGGGGGAACGTGGCGTCGGCGGGGAAGTCGATCGTGCGTTCGCGGCGCCCCGAGCGGTCGAGGCGGACGATCTGCAGTCGATCGTCGTGCCGCACGGCCTCGACGATGCGTTCGTCCACGATGCGGGTCGCGTTCGCGGCGACGTCGACCATGGCGAGCGGCGCCGCACCGAGCAGCGGATCGCTGCGGCGTTCGCGGAAGTAGCAGCTGATCGGCCGCCAAGAAGCGTCGGCCGTGCACATCGAAGTGACCTGCCAGCGCGCGCGCCCGTCCGCGAACTCGTACTCCTCGACGATCGAGAAGCCGCCGTCCGCCGCCGGCTTCGCCGCGGCGTGCAGCCAGCCGACCGCGGCGCCCATGCCGTCGTGCAGCACGAACCACTCGTCGCTCGGCGCCACCGTCGGCCGTGCGGCCGCCAGAGCGGCACCTGCACCCCGCCGAACTTCGGCGATCTGCGTCGTGGCGAGACCGATGGACGCTCCGGCCTCGATCTCCAGTTCGACGTAGCCGTCGAGCTGGGCCGTGATGCGCCCTTCGAGGCGGTCCCCGTTCTTCAACACCACCAGGTCGAGAGCCGCCGCTGCCCTCGTCTCGGCACTCGGGGCGGGATCCTGGCAGAGACACAGCAACATCAGGGTCGCGAGCATGCGGATGGGTTCTCCGCCGCCGCTATCGAACGGCCGATGCCACCGGCTTGACCGCCATGTCGAAGAATCCGACGCCGCCGTACGGAATCCGGGCGCCGCGGCGGATCAGCGGAGGAGGCGGCGCACGCCGGCGAGTCCGAAGGCGATCGCCGCGGCGAGGACCGGCAGCAACAGGAGCCATGCGGGCACGTCCGCGATCTCGCTCCAGAAGTTCCACCACAGATGGCGCCCGCACCGATCCTCGCGGCACTGGGGTCCGAGCACGAGCAGGGGATCCGCGGACACGACACCGAACATCGGCTCGATCGTGGCGGCGGCGCCCGTCGCCGGCGCACCGTCCTTCGTCTCGAACCCGCCCACGCGCGACAGCGCGACGTAGCTCCAGTTCGCGGCGAGCGGCGACCAGCGCGGCTCCCACGAGATGCGATCGATGACTTCGTCGGGCGACAACACGCGCGGCGGGATCTCGTTCGCCGCGGCAGCCTGCACCGCCTGCGACGCCAACTGGATCTGGCCGCGCGTCGGCGCGACGACCGAGGTCAGGTTCGCGAACAGGCCGCAGCCGAGCAGCACGAGCCACGTTCGCGGCCACCGCTCCCAGGGGCGGGTCTGCGGCAGCACGATCGCGAGCAGCAGCACGACGCCGGGGGTCACGTACCGCACACCCCAGCACTGGCCACCCTGCCACCCGCGCGCACGGGCGAAGAAGAGGAACGGCACCGCGAAGAGCACGATCGCGAGCCAGCGCAGAACGAGCGGTCGCGCCCGCGCGACGAGCGGAACGCCGAGCCAGAGCAGCGGCGACAGCCACGCGACACCGCGCCCCGCCGCGAAGAACAGCTTCGCCAGGCCGGAGAGCATCGGCCGATCGAACCAGTCGTCGTACTTCGGGTACCCGGTGTCGAGCGGATCGCCGAAGCGCGCGTAGCCGGTCGCGAGCAGCACCGCGAGGAACGGTAGTCCGCCGAGCGCGAACCACGCAACGTCGCGAACCCGGCCGCGGCGCCGGCACACGACGGCGACCGCGAGCGCGCAGGCGGCGACGAGGAACGCACTCTGGTAGCGCAGCAGCACCGCGATCCCGGCCGCAGCACCACCTGCGAGCAGGAGACGCCGGGTCGCGGACCCGGCCTGCGCACGCACGGTGACGAGCAGCATCGCGAGCACGAACGTCAGGCCGGGGCCATCCGAAAGCTGCTCGCGGCCGAGCGCGAACGCCTGTGTTCCGGCCATGATCGCACCCGCGGCGATCATGGCATCGCGCCAGGACGCGCCCAGCGCGCGGCCGATCGCCAGCAGCAGCAGCAAGGACGTCGCCGCGAACGCGGCAGGCATCCCGAGCGCGATCAGTCCCTGGGTCAGGACGGGATGCCCGTACAGATACGAGACGCTGTTCGCCAGCTGATCGTCGGGCAAGCCGGGAGCCGCGAGCGAACGGTAGCGGGTCTCGGCGGCCGGCCAGACGTTCTCGAGCACCTGGCCGGCCGCGACGAACGGCACGAGCAGCCACACGTAGCCGACCGGGAACCACACGTAGACGCGCCCGTCGCGACCGACCTTGCCGAACTGGCGGTGACCCTCGTCCGTGGTCTTGTGCACGTGCAGCGCACCCATGCGTTCGCCGAGCAGTTCGCCGCCTTGTTCTTGCGTGAGCAGCGCGCTGTCGCCGCGCGTCCACGCCGCGCGCGCCGCGTGCATCGAGAAGGCCGCGTCGACCGTGTCGAGATTGCCGTGCGCGACCGACGCGAACCCGAAGAACGCGCCGAGCCACAGCAGCAGCAGGGCGAGCGCCTTCGTGGGTCGTTGCCCGTTCACTTCCCGCCTCCTGCGGCCGACGCACCGAGCAGCGGCAGAGCCCACCACCAGATCACCGGCACGAGCAGCAGCGCGCCGAGCAGGTCCACGAGCAGGCCGGCGCGCGCCATCTGGCCGAACGTGATCTGTCGCGAGGCGAACACGATCGTGTTGGGCGGCGTCGCGATCGGCAGCATGAACCCGCACGACGCACCGAGCACCGCCGGCAGCATCAGGACGAGCGGGTCGACTCCCGCGGCCTTCGCGCCGTCTCGCAGCACGGGCAGCAGCAGGGCCGCGACGGCGGTGTTGCTCGCGATCTCGGAGAGCAGCGTGATCGACACGACGAGCACGCCGATCAGCACGGCGGGATGCACTGTCGTCACGAGCGGTCGCAGCAGCTCGCCGAACGCCGTCGACAGGCCCGTCGGCGCGAACGCGCTCGCCATCGCGATCCCGCCGCCGAGCAACAGCAGGAGGTCGAACGGCATCTGCCGCACGGTGTCCCAGTCCACGAGACGCTTGCCGTCCTTGGCCCCGGACGGGATCAGGAACGCGGCGATCGCGACGAGAACCGCGACGGAGCCGTCGAGCACGAACCGCTCGTTCTGGCCGACGGGCGCGATCCAGCTCGCCCAGCCGCGCACGACGCTGTCGGCGCCGAAGCGCAGGTCCCCTCTCGTGCTCCACAGCACGACCGCGATCGAGAACAGCAGCGCGGTGCGTCGTTCGGCCTTGCTCCACGCCCCGAGCGAGCGCGCTTCGTGCAACAGCTCGTCGCCGCGGCGCAGACGCGCGCCCGGCAGCGGCAGTGCAAAGCGCGTCACGAGCAGAGCCGCGAGCGCCGCCATCAGGATCGAGAACGGGGCGAACGCCGCCATCCACGCGAAGAACGAAACCGGCGCCGCGCCCTGCGCCACCAGCGGCTCGTAGTACGCGAAGAACAGCGCGTTCGGGGCGGTGCCGATCGGCGTGCCGATGCCGCCGATCGACGCGCCGAACGCGATCCCGCACATCACGCCGGCGCCGAAGTTCGACTGCGCACGCGCCGACAGTTCGCCGAGTTCGCGGGTTCGATGCACGAGCACCTTGCCGATCGGCAGGAGCAGCAGCGCGACCGCCGTGTTGTTGATCCACATCGACACGAAGGTCGCGGCGAGGAAGAACCCGAACACGAGGCGGCGCGGGAACGGGCCCACGCGCCCGACGATGCCGAGGGCGATACGACGGTGCAGCGAGGCACGCTCGACCGCCTGCGCCAGCACGAACCCGCCGCCGAACAACCACAAGATCGGGTCGCCGTAGCCGCGCGTCACCTCCGCGGTCGATTCGACGCCGAGGATCGGCAGGAGCGCGAGGGGCAGCAGCGACGCCGCTGCGATCGGCATCGCCGCGAGCAACCAGCACGACGTGACGAGGCCGGTGACGAACAGGAGGCGACAGGCGGGCGCCGGATCCGTTCCGTCGGCGAAGGGCAGGAACCGACCGACCCACCAGCACACGGCGCCGATCGCCACCGCGAGCGCGAGCCGCCGCATGGAGACGTCGCCGTGCCCGGACGGCACCGCATGGGACGGATCGATCACGGGAGGTCGCGCGGCGGCGTCACGCTCGCGGAGAGCCACTTCAGGTAGGCCGGCGAGCCACCGTCGACCGCGAGTTCGAGCACTTCAGGCACCTGGTACGGGTGCAGTTCGAGGATGCGCTGGCGCAGGCGGGGCGCCGCGTCACGCGTGGTCTTGGCGACGAGGAGGACTTCGTCGGCCACGTCGACCGCGCCCTCCCACCGGAAGAACGATCGCACGCCCGACACGACGTTGACGCAGGCGCAGAGGCCCTCGTCGACGAGGCGCCGCGCCAGGTCGTCCGCCGACGCGCGGCCGTCGGCGGCGGCGGCCGGCGCCGTGCACAGGACGACGATGGCCGCCGCGGTCACTTGCCGCGCGCGAGCCGTTCGGCCAGCGCCGGATGGAGGCCCGCCGCGAGGATCTTCGCCTGCGTGCGACGGAAGTCGTACGGCACACGATGGATCTCGGCGCGGCCGCCGCGCACGACCGCGAACGAAGCGCGCGGGTCGCCGTCACGCGGTTGCCCGACACTGCCGACGTTCACGATGCACGGTCCGTCGAGCGGGAAGGAACTGCGGTCGTCGGTCGCCTGCGTGAAGCGGTAGTCGGGACCGTGCACGCCGGGCCAGTGCGTGTGGCCGACGAAGCACGGGCGATCGATCAACGAGAACAGCTGCTGCATCTTCTCGGGTTCGAGGAAGCCGTCGCTCTTCAGCACGTACTCCATCACCGGATCGCGCGGCGAGCCGTGGAAGAACAGGTAGCCGTGGTCTTGCATCCGTTCCGGCAACGAACGCAGGAACTCCCACGCGGGACGCCGCCGCGGATGGAAGAACGACGGGTGCAGCTTCGCGCGCGTGTAGAGCAGCGCTTCGCGCGCGAGCGGATTGAAGTCGTCGAGATGATGGAAGAGCCCCCAGTCGTGGTTGCCCTGGATCGTCCACTTGCAGCGCTGCATCACGAGCCGCGTCACGGGCAGCGGGTCGGCGCCGTAGCCGATCACGTCACCGAGACACATGATCTCGCGGACTCCGAGGTCGTCGATGCGCTGCAGCACGGCCTGCACCGCCTCGATGTTGCTGTGCAGATCGGAGATCAGCGCGAACGCCGTCAAGAGTGCCTCGCACCCGCGGCGACGAGCGCCTTCTGCACGCCGGCTTCGATCGCCGCTTCGGCGGCCGCGAGCGACATCGACAGGGTCGCGCCCGCCGCCTTCTTGTGGCCGCCGCCCCCGAACGCCGCCACGACGGCCTGCACGTCGACGTCGCGCCGCGCGCGCAGCGACGCCTTCACGGTGCCGTCGAAGCGCTCCTTCAGCAGTGCGACCACTTCGACCCCTTCGATCGAGCGAAGCGGATCGAGCACGGCGTCCGTGTCGAAGTCGGCGCGCGCCGCGTGCTCCATCCACGCCTTGTCGAGGCTCACCATCGCCAGCTTGCCGTCGAGCCGGAACCGGTGGCCCGCCAGGGCCTGCCCGAGCAGCGCCGCCGAGTCGGGGTGGTTGCGGCGGAAGAGGCTGTCGTAGACGAGGCTCGCATCGACGCCCGCGGCGATCAGTTCGCTCGCCATGGCGAAGACCTCGGCGTCGGCATTCGAGTAGCGGAACCACCCGGTGTCGGCGATGAGGGACAGGAAGACACCCTCCGCGGCCGCTGCGTTCAGCGGCACGCCGAGTTCGCGGAAGATGCGGCGAACCAGAGCACCGGTCGCTGCCGCGGTGGCGTCGACGTAGCTCACCGAGCCATCGCCCTTCTCGCTGCCGACGTGGTGGTCGACGACCGCGATCGGCACGCCCGCCGAGCGGAGCCGCTGGCCGAACGCCCCGAGCCGCGACAGGTGGGCGCAGTCCAGCAGGACCACCCCGTCGAACGGGGGCAGCGGGCCCTCCGCGCGTGCATGCCCGAAGGGCGTGTGGCGGAGCAGGAAGTCGAAGCTCTTTCCGATCGGGTCCGGGTTGACGATCACCGGGTGCTTGCCGAGCGCGCGCAACAGGTGGAACAGCGCGGTTTCCGCGCCGAGGCAGTCACCGTCCGGGTTCTCGTGACCGGTGAGCAGGAGGCGGTCGTGCGTGCGGAGGAAGTCGAGAAACCTGGTCAACGGTGGAGCCCCGGGGAGGCGCGGACTGTACGGCCCGTCGGGCAGGGGCTCAACGCCGTAGAGCGCGCGGCCCGACGGCCCTGCCACCGGCCACCACCGCGAGCGGCGCGGAGGCACCGCCAACGAAGCGTTCCATCGCCGCGCCCACGTCGCCGTCGCTGCGAACGACGACGAAGTCCGCACGGCCGCCGCGCCGGAGGCGAGCGAGGCCCTGGCGCCCGATCGCCGCGGCCCCGTGCGTCGTCGCCATCGCGAGCCGTCGTCCGGGCGACAGTTCGGGCCACCAGCGAGCCGCGAGGGCGAGTTCGGCGCACATGGACCACTCGCGGTTGCTCGCCCGCGAGTCCGTGCCGAGCCCGACGGGGATCCCGGCCGCGAGCCAGCGCGGCACGGGAGGCGGTGTGCGGCCGAACCACGAGATGGTGCCTGGACACACGACGATCGACGCGCCGGAACGGGCGATGCGCGCGACGTCGCCGCGCTCGAGTTCCTGGCAGTGCACGAGCTGCGTGCGCGGCCCGAGTACGCCGAGCCGCTCGAGCCAGCGCACGGCGCCGACACGCGGCGGCCGGAAGCCCTCGGGCAGTCGACCGAGACGCTCGAGCAGTTCGCGGAACGGACCGGTGCCGGCGCGCAGGAACTCCTGCTCCTCGGCCGTCTCCGCGCAGTGGATCGCGAGGTGTCGGCGCGTTCGGAGCGCCGCAGTGAACAGCGCGGGCGACACCGAATAGGGCGCGTGGGGCGAGAGCCCGGCATGCACATCGCCGCGGGCGGCGTTCGAACGCTGGCGAACGAGCGAGCGCGCCGAAACCGCGTCGAGATGGAAGCCGGTCAGTTCGCGGTAGCTCCGGCCCGCGAGTCCCGTCGCGGCGAGGGCGTCGAAGCCGCGGCCGGTCGCATCGATGTCGCCGACCGCGGTGACTCCGTCGGCCAGGAGGTCCCGGGCGGCGGCGAGGGTGCGTTCGCGTTCGCGGCGCGGATCGTCGACCGCCCGCGCCGCCATCACGGCGCTCGCCCACGGCACGAACGCACGCGACGAAGCGCGCAACGGTGCGATCTGCAGGTGGCAGTGCGCGTCGACGAGCCCCGGCAGCACGACGACATCGGCGGGGCGTTCGCGGCAACGGCGCAGACGAACGATGCGCCCGTGCCGATCCCACACGATCTCCGCACCGTCCAGGACGTGCCGATCGTCGAGCAGGATCCGGCGGGCGACGAGACGGCCGCCCCGCGCGTCGGCGCGGGGCAGGGCCGACTCGGTCATGCCTCGCCGAACACGCGCAGCGCGCGAACGACGCAGTTCGGGCCGGCGACGCGGTTGAAGCGGAGCAGGAAGCGGAAGCCGTTCGGCGAATCGATGCCGATGCCGGGGCCGGTGCCCGGGCCCACCGCGTCGCGCCACTTGCGCACGACGTCGCCTGGGATCGGGGCGGTGCCGGTCTGGTTCAGCGTGGCGCCCTGGAACTGGATCGTCACGGGACCGGCGGGGTCGTTCGCCTTCTGGGTGCCCGGCGCGCCGGAGTCGGTGTAGGTGATGTCGACCACGCCGTCGCCGTCGGTGTCGACGTCGAGTTCGTAGCGCAACCACGTCGGCGGGAACACACGACCGCTCCAGCGCCACACCGACATGCTCGCGGTGATGTCATCGCGATCGACGAGGGTGCCGGTGTTCGCGGCCGCGCTGAACGCCGGCACGCTGACCTGCACGCTGTTCCAGTCCACCGGCGTCGGCGACTCGAGACGGTAGAAGCCCGGCGAACCGGCGCCCGCCTTCGCGACGATGTTGAACGGCGC